>JBBSIK010000339.1:0-4103 GCA_038232115.1 Chloroflexia bacterium | reverse complement strand
TTGTCATTCGGAATTCAGTGAAGGGGAAGAATCTAAAATATTTGGTGTCGTGCCAGGCGCAGTTTTTGAGATCCCTCACTTCGTTTAGAAGGGCAAAACCAGGCTGGTTTGTGGAACAGCGACTTTGAATACATCCCTGATCAGGTGTCTCCGGCTTGACACTGCTCCCCTCTTTTGGTAATATACAGAGCACGTCCTGCGTAGACATGGCGCATTCGTCTAGAGGCCCAGGACACCTCCCTCTCAAGGAGGAGACCAGGGGTTCGAATCCCCTATGCGCTACCTTGAAGCCCCCTTTACGGTTGGGCTTCTTTGCTATTGGGAAATGCTACTCTGGTTAGCGTATTATAACTCGGAACGCTGACCACTAATATCGTGGGCGACGGACGAGGCTACCTGCCTCCTAAGTCGTCCGTCGCCCATCGCCCTTGCTTTTGTTTGACAGTTAATGGCTGAGGCTATAGAACTTAGGAGCGTGCTACGATATGAAGGTGAAGATACTGGGTGCTCACCAGGGAGAGAGCGACACGATCCGGTTTATGTCGCTCATGCTCGACGGCAGGCTGGTGATAGACGCGGGTGGGCTTACGGGCGCTTTGTCGCTGGACGAGCAGATGGGCGTTGACGCCGCGCTCATCACGCACCAGCACCACGACCATATCAAGGACCTGCCGGGTTTTATCCACAACCGCTGGCAGGAGAAGGGCCTCGATCTTTACTGCACCGACCATACGCGCGGGGTGTTGCAGGCGCACATGTTCAACGATGTCACCTGGCCCTCGATGACCCACTCAGTGACTCGCCACCCTCTCATCTTCCACAGCGCCCACCCAGGCGAGGCGTTCGATCTGCTCGGCTACGATGTGCTGCCCGTCGAGATGAGCCACACTGTGCCCACAGTAGGCTATTACATCACCTGCGGCGATGTCCGGCTCTTCTACACTGCCGATACTCGCGCCACCGGAGCCGCCAACTGGTCGCACATCCGCCCCGACCTGCTCCTGGCCGAAACCACGATGAGCAGCGAATACGAAGAGACGGCGAGCCGGTTTGGGCACATGACGCCTCTTTCGCTGGGTAACGAGTTACGAGCCTTCTACGAGAAGCAAGACTACTTCCCCCGCACAATCTGTGTCCACATCAACCCTCACCACGAAGCGCGTATATGCGAAGAAATAGCCGCTCTGGGGAGAGAGCTAGGTGCGAACATCGAGCTTGGATATGAGGGGATGGAGATTGAAGTATAAAGCGTAATAAAACAAGCTGGCTGGTAAGTGTTAGGCATCGGGATAGATTCGTTGTTCAGCAAAGGTAGATAGAACCGCGAGTCCTATGGCACAGCACCCTAGAAAGTTTCCGGCGGAATAGAAGTTTCTCTCATCCGTTGGGAAGTGTCTCTCCTTTGTGCGTGTGGTCAAGACGAGCAACCATGAACGATGTTCCCAACATTTTCAGCAAGCTCCAGGTCGCTGACCGCGCTCAGGCTGTTTCCAGAGCACGGCTGGGCGACTAGAGCAACTATATGTGGAGTTCAGCGCCAGAGTGCTTGCTGCTAGAAGAACCAGTGGTATCTATAGTAGCTGTCCAGCTCGAACAAGTTCGTGACGCCTTTTTCGAGGGTGATATTTATGCTGCCTTCGTAGCTATGGGCGATTAGCTCGCTATGGGCGATGTATGTCAGCAAGGCGGACCCCAGGTGGTAGTTGCCGTATACTGCTGGACCGATGGTATCCCTCGGCAGGGTAACGTCGTACAGCGTACTCTCTCTTGTGCCCGGCTTGCCTATCTCCGAGAGAGGGACGGTGACAATGCTGAAGCCGAGCTTTTCCTGAGTGTGGCGGGTACCACTATAGATAAGAGTGCCATTATGTATCCTGGCGTCCAAGAAAACCGGCACCTTGCCTAATGACATCTCATATCTGGTAGAGGTTGGGCTGCTCGATGGGCTTACCCCAGCCGTTATGTGAAGGAGCGTTTGGGTGGGAGGCTTGGCCTCAACGCCGGACCGGGGTACATTTATCATAGTGAGGAGCAGACCGCTATTGGCATCCTCGCTGCCATGCAGTTCTGTCTGGATATTACCCTCTACCGACGTTATCAATAGAGCCGCCGATGGCCTGCCAGGGTCTATCAGGCGCACATTGACCCTATTGGGCGCTTCGGGGCCGACCCAGGCCAGGAACAGCTTATTCCATAGCTGGTCTGTGTTGAGAAAAGTGGCCGCTATCGTAAGCTCCTGGTATTGCAGCGTCTGGCTCTCGATTGGGACACTCTTCATAGTCTCGACCAGCACCACAGGTGGGGTGTTGCCCACAGTATCCAGCAGTATCGCCTTTATCTTCTCCTCAGCTGTAAGTCCGGCCTTGCCAGTCGCGCTCTCCACCGGCTCATATGTAACCAGCAGAGCGTGCCGGCCATCTGGACTGAGGTGGGCACTGTCAAAGCCTCCTTTGCCGAGCAGCGAGTAGAGCACACGTTGATGGCTCCCATCGGGTCCGGCTATGTACAGGACGGTATTGGTCTGGTTCTCCACCGGTTGCCCATACGCCGCCAGTGGCACGCGATCTCCCATTTGGCTAAGGTCTACCACACCGCCCTTCGTGCCGGTAAGACTCACGGTGGCCGTAACCGGGCTGCTGAATGGCTGATATGTAAGTTGGGCACCAGACATGGGCGCGTATTTGCGCAAGCTTACATAAGAGCTTCCCTGTGCCGCATTGCGAACGGCCCACACACCTCCCTTGCCGCAGATATAGCCGTTGTACTGCGCGGGGTCCAGGCTCAGCGGCGCGAAGCTATAGCGCGAAACTACGCCGTCCATCTTCATGACCATCAGCCGGCGACCCGCCAATTGCGGCGATCCTGGTGCGGGGCCGTAGGGTGACGCCGTGGCAGTAACCGTAGCGGGAGGCTTCCAACCCTCTCCCGGCACATCGTACACGATCCTGTCGCTCGCCCCCGTACTTAACACCACGCTCCACCTGTCACTTCCCTGGAGCTGCACCCAGCCGTCCGTATCGCGGTAGTAGAGGCCGGGCGGATTCGCTTGAGTGCGTAGCGCCACCACATTGTTGAGAGCATCGGTATACACCCGCTTCTCGGCTTCCGTGACTATGTAATTGGTGTCTTTATAGCCTGGTTGTATCGTCTGCACCGCGCGAGCAGCCTGGAGCGCGTTAATGGCCTGGCCGTTCTGTTGTTGGGCCAACCCGTACTGTATATCTCGCTGCTGCACCTGTTTTCTTACGTCGGAGGCGCGGGCATCGGCATCTTTGTAGCCCTGGGCAGCCGTGAAGTGCGCCAGGGCATCGTCCCACTGCCGGGCTGCCGCAGCTTGTTGCGCCTGGGCGTAGTTGGCACGATTGCTCTCGTCATGCCACCCTTGCCACCCGGCCCACGCGAGCATGCCAAACAGCAGCATCAGCCCCAGTACTAGCTCACGGGCGTGCGACGATCCTCCGTCCCGCTGTGGCTCCGGTTCTAGGTCCTCCATTACGGAGATATTGTCATAGTCCGGTTCTGGCATGGTCATATTATAACTAACGTCGCGGACGTGCCTTTGCTTACAGGGATGAGTACCGAGTACCGAGCATAATAGAGTTTGCTTAATCTTTGCGGGTTCTTTGCGTTTCGTCTCACAGCTCACGGTTCCCGGTGTTTGCCTGCCCTATCCCTTTGTGCTATATTTAGCCTATCTTTTCATTGAGCACTCATACCTTAATGCCCATCTCTGGCGCTTACAAGGCCTTCTAAACTATGCCCACAAACTTTTCTACCCAGCAGCCGGACGACACCGAGACCCGACAGCCTGACGAGGGGCCGGGCATCGAACCCGCAACCACGGAACCCTCGCTATCTACAACAGTATCAGAAGTGTCAGAAGTGCCGGAAGGCTCAGAGCAAGCCCCTGATACTCAGCCCTCAGCCCTCAGCCCTCAGTCCTCGACCGAGGGACCGAGCACGATGCCCCTATCCGCGGCGGTCGCTCCGCAGGCAAGTACCAGTACGACGCCTCTGCCGGGCTTGGGTGGGCCGCCTTCTCCTCCGCTCGATATGAACACGATGCTCGGTGGGCGGTACGAGGTGGTGCTGTTCGTGGGGGG
>JBBSIK010000338.1:0-4107 GCA_038232115.1 Chloroflexia bacterium | reverse complement strand
TGGCGCTCGCGGCTATTATAGAGCCTACGCTGCCGCTATGGGTGACAAACTCTGAGAATGCGCGAGAGTTGGTCACCAGGCTGATCGTGCTTGCTCTTGCTGGTACCGGCACAGGTATTTTGAGGAGAAGGCTCGTGGTAGAGCGGGAGATGGCACGTATCGCCCGCGATCAGGCTGACAGGCTTGAGGTGCGTGAGCAACTTCGCGAGGACTATATCTCCTCCATTTCGCACGGGTTACGCACACCGTTTACCGCCGTGCGAGCAGGAGTGGGTATGATTGAAACGAGCATGGACAAGAGGATGACCCCCGAGGAACGGGAGTTGCTCACAAGCATTCAACAGAACGCAGACAGGGTGAATATACGTATAAACGACCTGCTTGCGCTCAACCAACTAGAGGCCGGTGCGCTGCGCCTGGACCGCCGGCCAGTAGATATGCGAGACCTGATTGCAGATGCGATAGGCATCGTCCATCCGCTGATCCTGGAGAAAAGCCAAACACTGGAGGCTGACCTTCCTGAGCCATTGCAGACCCTGGGTGACACACGGCGTCTTGAGCAGGTGATAGTAAACGTGCTTGACAATGCCCACCAGCATACCCCAACCGGTACTTGCATCACAGTGTCGGGCAAAACAACGGCGGGCGAAATCTTGCTGACCGTATCTGACGATGGACCCGGTGTCCCAACCGAAGAACATGAGGCGATATTCCAGCGATTCCATAGTGTTGACACCACAGCAGGAGGGTGGGGGCTAGGCTTGGCAGTCGCACGTGCTATCGTTGAGCTACATGGCGGGCAGATATGGGTGGAAAGCCTACCTGGAAGGGGCGCTGCCTTCTACGTGCGCTTACCTGCCTGTAAAGAGGGGGCAAGAGAGTGACGCTTAAACTACTCATTGCTGAAGATGCCCATGCAGTCGCCCAGATTGTGGCATTCGGGGCGCGCATAATGTGGCCCGAATGCCAGGTCAGCATAGCTAAGAGCGGCGAGGAAGCCCTGCAAATCTTCGCGGAGCAGCAGCCCGACCTGGTGGTACTGGACATAGCGATGCCTCCACCCGATGGCTTCGCAGTCTGCCAGCGCATACGTGAGGTATCACCCGTGCCAATTCTTATGCTCACTGTGCGAGATGAGACAGTAGATAAAATCCGGGCGCTGGACGCGGGCGCAGATGATTACATCACCAAGCCGTTCGACCATCTTGAGCTTCTCGCCCGTATGCGCGCGCTTGTACGGCGCGCGACCAGGCTCGCACCCTCATCCGCGCACAACTTGACGTTGGATGGCTTCACGCTGGATGCCTCGCGGCATGAAGTGCGGGTGAGCGGCAAAGTAATTCAGCTAACTTCCACCGAATACCGTCTCTTAGAGGAGTTAGTGCGTCACGCGGGCAGTGTCCTGCCGTATAACTTCTTGCTCGAAAGGGTATGGGGCTTCCAATATGTGGGTGAGGACCATTACCTGAAGGTGGTCATACGCCGCATCAGGCGCAAGCTCGGCGAGGATGCCAGGCACCCCAGATACATACAGACGGAGTGGAACACCGGCTATAGGTTCGTACTGCCAGATTAGGGCAGCACCCACTCGACGACTAACGGAGCCGGACTTCTCCATAGTATGGCTTCTCTTCGGTGTGCCACACAACCCGACTGTACCTCCATTCTCCGCCCAGCCACAGATCACTATCTCTCAATAATGAACCAGGATGCCGAGACTTGTTGATTCTTGTTGATTCTTTTTTAGACCCTGGTAAAAAGTTTGAGCCGCATGTTGACATCTGTGACTTACACTGGCATCAAGAGCGAGATAGAAGATACATAACGGCGTTTTCTCTGACATGTAAACGCGGGACGGCACATGAGCGCACTGGTGGAGGCTCTGCAAAGATTGGGCCTGCAAGGGGAGGTTTCTCGGTCGGGCCGCTGGATCAAACTGCAGGGTGAGAGATCGCAGGTCTACGTGGTCGCGGCTGTCTGGGGTACCCGCTACTTCAGTTGGTGCGCTGATCCGAATGAGCGGGTTGTCGAGGTCTATTCAGATCCCACCGAGGCTATCGAAGCAGGGTTGAAGCGAGCGGCACGAGGTACGCAGAGCAAAGACGGCAGCAATCCGTAACGTCGGTGCAACAGACGATTCTGCTTATGTCAATAGGGTGTGAGCAACACTTACGTGAGGTAATGTACCTGCATGAGCAATCCCATTGGTCGGAAGCGCTGGTCAATAGCCGGAGGTTACATACCGCCGCGAGGCTGTGTGCATTCTGAATGCAGGATACGATGATACTCATGTCGAGATCACGATATTCTACAACAACCGCGATCCTGCCGGACCTTACAAGCGGTCTGTGAGCGCGCTGCGTACCCTGCACGTGCGCTTCAACAATCTTGCAGTTGTTGAAACGATTCTGCTGGGTACCGACTACGCTGGCGTTATCGAGTCCGATGTGCCCATCGTTGTGCAGCATACACGCCTCGACTCTGGGCAGTCGGAGAAGGCGCTGTTAAGCACTATCGCTTACTCCGCAGCAATGATTAGATGCTGCTGGATAACTGAGAGAAGGGTGCAAGGCTGCTGACTGAGGCCTGCCAGTAGCCCCTGCACCTGGGAGCAGAAGGCTGGACATGAAGTGCTGGCACACGAAGAAGCGCACAAATCGTCCTTTGATAAAGGCAGAATCAATGAGCTAATAAACCAACTAGACAACCTATTGCCCTGGCAGAATACAGCCAAAGTACAAGGCGTAAGCACATAATCCAGTTGGGGATAAAGCTTTGAGTAAGAAAGAAAATGAGATCAACCACACTGGAAAGGGTTCGTGCGCCGCATCGGTTGCCCCGAACAGGTGGCTTCGCTGGTCGCCTATCTTGCCTCTTATATCACCGTCACCACTATCTTTATAGATGGCGGCTTGATGCGCCAGACTGGATCACTGTAGCCACAAAGCCACATGCGTGTTGGCGTCGAAGGGAGATACGCAGTTGAGTACGGAGATAAGGTGCTACCCAGATGATACCTGTACGATAGGTATCGCCTTCTGTAGCAAGGAGCGAGGCCAGGAACGAAGGTATACAGCGAGTACGGTCCGAAGACGCGGAGGGCCGAGACATGCTTGATCCGCGTTCGCCGCAGGCCCTTGCTATCTCCAACCTGTTCGTGCTGACCCTGATCGTCGCCACTGTAATCTTCGCCCTTGTCACGGGCCTGGTTATCTACATCGCTTTCCGCTACCGCAGACGAGGCAATGAAGGCGAGCCGTCACCGAACTTCGGGCGCACAAAGCTAGAGATAGCGTGGACGGCGGGACCAACCCTGGTGCTAGCCGTGCTCCTGGTTTTCACTATCCAGGGGATGGGTAATGCCGACCCTGCGGTAGGCCAGGACAGACAGCCCGACCTGATCGTCGTGGGCCACCAGTGGTGGTGGGAGATAGGCTATCCCAGCGTGGGTATAACCACCGCGAACGAGATCCACCTCCCGATGGGCCGGCCTATGCTCGCTAGAGTAGAGGGGGCCGACGTGATCCACGACCTGTGGCTGCCGCAAGTGGCCCGTAAGATAGACATGATCCCAGGTCACCCCAACACCATCTGGTTGCAGGCCGACAAGCCCGGTGTGTATAGCGGGGCCTGCGCCGAGTACTGCGGGGTGGAGCACGGAAAGATGCTGATACGGGCTATCGTGCAGCCCCAGGCCGACTATGAGGAGTGGCTTGCCGCGCAGAAACAGGCGGCACCCCGCATACCCACGGGTGCAAGTCCGGTCCGAGGACAGCAGCTATTTCAGCAAAAGACCTGCATTAGCTGCCACGCTATAAACGGCACCGGCGCAACTGCCCGGATCGCACCCGATCTCACCCACTTCGCCAGCCGCCAGACGATTGCCGCGGCCGTCCTCCCGAACAATCGGGCAAATCTCGCCTACTGGCTCAAACAGCCGGACGTGGTGAAGCCGGGCAGCTACATGCCCAACCTCAAACTCACCGACGATGAGGTAAATGCTCTTGTGGACTATTTGGAGACATTGAAGTGACCCTTGCCGCGCTGTAATCTCTAGCGTTCAATAGCCGCAAGATGTGAGAGGAAGCTATGACAGACATACCATTG
>JBBSIK010000337.1:0-4117 GCA_038232115.1 Chloroflexia bacterium | reverse complement strand
TAGTGCTCGCTCGCCCAGTCATTGACAACCTTACCTACTTTCGCGCGGTACGGAAAATCTGCTGACTGCAAAGCTTCTTTGGAGAAGCGACGGGTGTCGTAGAACTTGCCCTTAGTGTTCGCCTCCATAATATCATGCCTGAAAGTCGCTTCGCTGAGGCCCGACTTCTGAGCCATAGCAGCAAAGTCTTTCTTGCCCTTCGCTCGTGCTTCCTCAGCAGCCTTATCGCTTCCCGCACCGTCTGAGCCGATCATATTCAGGCCGTAGACCGTTGCTGCGTTGCGGACGCTAATGGCTCCCATTCTGGCATCGCTCTCGATCTGGTTCTTCGCTTCGCCCACCTGAATACTGACAGCAAGAGCGATAAGGGGACCCGTGGCTACGGCCAACTCAAGGCCCAGGGTAGCAGCGCCTTCAATCCCGAGTTCCAGTAACGCCTCGCTCACCCACTTGGCCATCTCCTTGTAGTTGGGCTTGAATTTGAAGTCAAACTTGGCCTTGATGTCGGTAGAAGCCTGTTGACCATTCGATAGCTTCATGGGTTCCGGTTTGAATACCGGGAACTCCCACTGTGACGTGAGAGTAGCGAACTCTATACCATCCTCGGGGCTGCTGCCCAATATGGTGAACTTGAGGCTTGTGCTGAATAGCGTGCCTTCAACACCACCTTCGATTCCTATTTCACCGCCCTTCTTGGTCAGGTTGCCGCCTCCTTTGACCGTCGGCTTGAACGAGCCTAGCTTGCCTGCGGCGATTGGCTCCCACTGCTTCTGTATCTCTGCTTGTGCGCCTATGTCCCCATGCGGCTTGGCCACGCCCGCACGGACCTGCGTTGATGAATCCGAATCAGGCTTGGCGCCTGCGGCCTGGCCTGGATCGAACAGTTCATAGTTGATCTCGGCATAGGCGTCCGCACCCGCGTACTCTATGGGTCCCATAGGTGTGTTCGCGGGCACATGGAGCTTCTTAGTGGTGAACGTCTGTTTGCCGCCGCTTCCTACCCGCCCTGGTGTTGTCGCGGCTCCTGGGCCGCCCGGCGGGTCGTCTCTTTGCACAGGGACAGACAGCGACGAACTGGAAGATGCCCGCGTGGTTTGTACGGGCATCTGCGGTGTTTCTTCATCATTGTACGCTGCGTGTCGCTGGACCGAGGAAGCTGACGTTGATTGAGCAGAGGATGCTGCTTGCGGTGCGGGATTGCCCGATACGACCGCTTCTGCCGCGTGTTCGGCTGCCTGCTCGAAGCTGTCAGAGGGGTCGCTTATCGAGACACCGCCGCTCGTGGGGGTGCCCGCTACTGGCCCAGCCGCTTGCTGGACGGTATGAGTAGCTTCGTGGGCTAATAAACGAAGGCCGTCAGATGTGTCGGGATTGTATGCGCCATCACGGAAGAAGATGTCATTGCCCGTGGTGAAGGCAACGGCGTCCACCGAGCGAGCCATGTGATCGGCTTCTGAGTCGGTGTGCAAACGGACGCTTGAGAGGTCCGCACCCAGACCTGGTTCTATGCGATCACGTACTGAGGCATCGAGGCTGTTGCCGGTGCCCGCTTTGGTCTGTATGCGAGTGCCAATGTCCTCGGTAGAAGGGTCTGCATGACTGGCAGAGGCACGTTGGAGGAATCGTTGGGTGGCGCGGTTGCCGTAGGTACGCTGCATGCGCTGCATAACGGCTGTTTTGACAGGCTGGTTGCCCCGACCGTTAAGGCGAGGGTCGCCCATCAATTGCAGGGATGCAAGTGGCAACTCCGGGGCGTATAGCCCTTCCATATTAGCCTGCTGCGGTGGGGCAGGGTCTACCCGGTGCGCTTTTTCGTGACTGCTAGCTTCGGCAGTCTGATTTTCGGCCAATGTCGGCCTCCTACCCTCTGTGAGCACTAAGCCGGTAGGCCCAGGGAGAGATAAAGAAAATAGTCAGGAGCCGCATCACCTATAGGTGAATCGCGCCTGCTGTGGCACTATTGTAGCACTGGATAGTAGCTGTGTCAATATAGTTACAGTTTGTAGTTTGGGTAGCAACCGGCAGTTCAGTTTGTCATCGAGGCAGTTGCCAAAGGCTTACTTACTTACTCGTTACGAGCTGTTTAGGGTACAATGAGGGTACAATTCACTCGATGTTTTAACCAGTCTCCAGGAGGTGGTATCAGTGGCAGAGCAGAAGACCGCCAGCGTACCGGCCCATATCTTCCGCGAGTATGACATACGCGGGATCGTGGACACGGACCTCAACGAGGACGTTTACTACTATCTTGGCCGCGCTTACGGCACGTTTCTCTACGCACAGGAGGGTGTGAAGCCTGTAAAGGGAGAGCGGATGCGGGTGGCCTGCGGGCGTGACGTTCGCCTTTCCTCGCAAAGCTATCAGGACGCTCTGACGCGCGGGATGTCCGAGTCGGGCGTGGATGTCATCAACGTTGGCGAGGTGCCGACGCCTGTGCTCTATTTCTCGGTGAAGTTCCTCGACACCGATGGCGGGGCCGAAGTGACCGCCTCGCACAACCCTGCCAACTACAATGGCCTCAAGCTTCGCAAGCGCACGGGCGATGGCCTCAACGCGCCGCTCACCTCCGCTGACGTGCAGGAACTACTCCATATCATCCAGCGTGGACACTTTCACGACGGCAAGGGCCTAGTAACTGACCACCCCACCCAACCCGAGTACGTGAAGTACATCACGGACACCGTGAAGGTCGAACGCCCACTCAAGGTGGTGATAGATCCTGGCAACGGCGTGACCGGCCCCACGGCGCTTGAGGTGTACAGGGCATTAGGCTGCGAAGTGAGCGGCATCTATATCGAGCCGGACGGCCATTTCCCGAATCATCTGCCCAACCCTCTCAAGGAGGAGAATGTGGTAGACCTGATCGCCGAGGTGAAGAAGCAGGGTGCCGATGTGGGCATTGGCATAGATGGTGACGGCGACCGCCTGGGTGTGATTGCCAATGACGGCCAGATAGTGTGGCCCGACATGTACATGATCCTGTACGCCCGCAAGGCTCTACAGCGCAAGCCGGGCGGCGGCATCATCTTCGACGTGAAGTGCTCGCTGGCCTTATCCGAAGACGTGGAGAAACATGGCGGGGAGCCTATCATGTGGCGCACAGGCTATACCAATGTCTTCGCTAAGCGCCTCGAAACAGGCGCGCCTTTCGCGGGCGAGTTCTCCGGCCACATGTTCTTCGACGATCCTGTTATAGACTTCGATGACGGCATCTACGCGGGAGCCAGGCTCCTTGAAGCGTTAGGCGACAACCCCACGCCTATCTCGGAACGGTTCAACGATGTGCCGAAGTACTGGAACACCCAGGAAGGCCGCATGGACGTGGGCGAAGAGGTGAAGTTCCCCATAATCGCCAAGCTCAAAGAGAAGTTGGGCAAGGAATACACCCTCATCACGATAGATGGTGTGCGCGCGGTCTTCCCCACCGGCTGGGCCCTCGTGCGCGCCTCTAACACCGAGCCTGCTATTACCTACCGCTTCGAGTCGACTCGGTCTGCCGAAGACCTGGAGCACATCAAAACCGTAATCCGAGAAGCCCTGGCCGGAGAGGGTGTAGAGGTGAATTTCTAGCGCGTACTACGTATTGCGTATTGCGTATTGCGTATTGCGCACTACGTATTGCGTATTGCGTAAAGGGACGGAAACACAAAGACGCAGAGGACGCAAAGGACGCGCAAAGATTAGGAAGGGTTTACGCAATACGTGTCACTGCGGGAGACAAACCAATGGCAGAACAGCAGCAATTCACGATCATGACCGTGCATGCGCACCCAGACGACGAAGTAGTGTTTACGGGCGGCACGCTGATCTTATACCGGGAGAGGGGTGCGCGGACGGTGCTGGTGACCGCTACAAATGGCGAAGAGGGGGAGATACACGACCCTGACCTTGACCCGGAGGAGGCTCGGCCTCGTCTTGGGGAGATACGCCAGGGCGAGCTACAGAGGGCCGTTGACCTGCTGGAGATCAGCCATTTTGAGTCGCTAGGCTACAGGGACTCGGGTATGGCAGGCACTGAGGCGAATGCGCACACCGCCAACTTCCACAACGCCGACAAGGAGGAGGCCTCAGCTCGGCTGGTGGGGTTGGTGCGCCGCTATAAGCCCCAGGTGCTAAT
>JBBSIK010000336.1:0-4119 GCA_038232115.1 Chloroflexia bacterium | reverse complement strand
TAGCTGAAATTCCTGCACACCTGTCGAAGAAAGATGCCTCCCAGCCGAGGTACTCTCATGGCTTTCCTACCAGAATCAGTAATCGTTCAGCACCGGACTGAACCATCCTAAATTACCGCCCATCGCGTTTCTTGGATGTTTTGCGAGGACTGGGGAAAAAGACGTACACCACTACAAAGGCCGAGATGCCCAATACCCAGCCAAGCACGGACCATGCAAGTGAAGAACTGTCATGGTGCTGGTGCAGCCCTTCTGCGTATATCAGGCATAATGCGCTACCCCAAAGTAAAGCGAAAAATACCCATACCTTCATTAGGCCCTTCTTTTGTCCAATAGGTAACCCTATTACAAATTTCCACCCGACTAAACCCAGCAAGAAAAAGAGCAAAACTGCCAGATAACCGGGTATGAACTCAGACAGTTTAAGCATGATGCCGCCAACTATTCCTGCCAAGACGAGTACGATGGGAATGCGTACACAGGCGCTATCACGGAATATAAGAAGAGAGCGCCCCAGCAGACTTGAGCAACGAAGTTCCTCCTCCTCCTTCGCTGTCCAGAGCTTTGCACGAGTCTCGTCATCGCTTTGAGTGGGACTATCACTCATCCTGTGTTCCTAATCAAAGGGTTCACGGCCCAAGCAGCGAGCGAGAGTGCAATCGCCTGCGCACCCTGTCCAAACTGAAAAACTGAAGCAAGACTGCATTGCCCGGTCAGGCCTTCTATTTTGGCGTCCCCGAATGAGTTTGCAGAAAGGCCCTAGAAAAGTTTTGGCTGTTCGACCTCTATATCTTCTATGCGGATGGGGTACGGGATACCCATATGCTCATAGGCCCTGCGAGTAGCGATACGTCCACGCGGCGTCCTGGCTAGGAAGCCAAGCTGTAGCAGGTAAGGCTCGTACACGTCCATGATCGTGTCGGATTCTTCGCTCGTGGCCGCCGCGATGGTGTCGAGGCCAACAGGGCCACCGTCGAACTTGTCTATAATAGCGTGCAGTATGCGGCGGTCGGTTTCGTCGCAGCCGAGAGCATCAATTTCGAGGCGGCGCAAAGCTTCTTGTGCCACCGGCACGGTAATCACGCCATCTGCTCGCACCTGGGCGTAGTCGCGCACGCGGCGCAGGAGGCGGTTGGCAATACGGGGCGTGCCTCGGCTGCGGGAGGCGATCTCTTTTGAGCCATCTTCCTCTATTGCCACGCCGAGGATACGAGCCGAGCGGGTGATAATCTTCTCCATAGCGTCCTGAGAGTAGTATTCCAGGCGGAAGGTCACGCCGAAGCGGTCGCGCAGGGGAGATGAGAGCATCGCCAGGCGGGTAGTCGCGCCGATGATCGTAAAGGGCGGCAAGGCAAGCCTCAAGGAGCGGGCGCTCGGACCTTTGCCGATCATCACGTCGAGGGAGAAGTCTTCCATAGCGGGGTAGAGTACTTCTTCGACGGCCCTGTTCAGCCTGTGGATCTCGTCTATAAAAAGGATCTCGTTGGCCTTGAGATTGGTGAGGACCGAAGCAAGGTCGCCTGGGCGCTCAATGGCGGGGCCGGAGGTCGTCTTGAGCGGCACGTTCATCTCGTTGGCGATGACCTGGCTGATAGTGGTCTTACCCAGACCTGGGGGGCCGTAGAAAAGCAGGTGGTCGAGCACTTCGCCACGCTTCTGCGCTGCCTCCAGCATAATGCCGACGTGGTCCTTGAGCTTCTCCTGGCCGATGTACTCGGCTATTCTGCGGGGCCGTAGCGTTTGCTCTATCTCTTCTTCGTTTTCCTTCGTCTTCGCGGAAATCAATCGCTCTGCCATCTCATCATCTCCATGCGCTAACACACAAACAGAACATATTTGCTATATTATACCATAAAATGCTGAGAATGCACCCTTTTTTCCGCGCCAGTTTTCAGATCTGATGCAAAGTCGTAGAGTAGGCAGTCTGCGCGTCCAAACCGCATGTTGTCATTGGATTGTCATTCCGAACTCAGTGAGGAGTCGCGTGATATGCGACAGTGCTGAATTGGAGAAAGTAAGTGACAAGGTTGCAACTGAGTACGACGACCAGCCGATTCCTCACTGCATTCGGAATGACAAGGTGCGGTTTGAGACTGCTAATTGCTGCATACATGACTTTGCAGCAGCCCTACGCCAACTTCAGCACGACCCAATAAAGGCAGCTACCCACATCCCTTAACCGAGCATAACCCGCAGCAGCGCGTTGACCAGGCAGGCGGTCACTTCATGTTAACCTTGGTAGGCCCGCGCCGCGGATTCTACCGTTTGACCACTTAACCGCACAAGAGCCTCTGGTACAATGTTTGATTACCAGCCTGTTAAATTATGACCTCGAACTTTGCGTCAGAACCCTCTTCTGTTCCGGTGCTACCTCTACCCATGTCAGCACATTATACTACCAATTGTCTCCCATACATCTTCACAATCTTTCCACAATTCTTCTTTATACTTATATCAGACAGGGAGGACGCGAGGTCCCACGGTTAGAAAGTAATATTTAGATAGTAGTATGTAGAAGGAGAAAGCAAAAAGATGGATCAGAATAGAGATTGGAAACTGACAGCCGCGCTGGTGCTGGCTGGGCTGGCGCTCTTCGTAGCCCTCGGCGGGGCGCGCGGTCACGGTAATGACCAGGTTAGCATGATCCCGCAGCAGATCATCGTGCAATCGGTAGCCCCCTCGACCGGTACGACAGGCGGAACGACAGCCCCCTTGGTTACTGTGCCAGGCACCCAGACAGATGCCGCCCACACGTGGGGCGGCTGGAGAGGTGGATGGCCTATATTCCCCTTCTTCCCTCTGCTCTTCCTGGCAGGCTTCGTCTTTTTAGCGTTCCGTTTGATGGGACATAGACGATATGGTTGGGGTGGGCATGGGCATGGCGGGGGCTGGTATGGCAGGCCGTATGGTGGCCCCGGTCCCGGACCTCAAGCTCAGCCTTACGAGCAGTATCCGCAGGGTCAAGGCCAGCCTTATGGAGGCTATCCGCAAGGCCAGCAGCATCAGCAAGGCCAGCCCACCCAGGCTACCGACTCTACCGACGCGCACGGTGACATCACCCGCCCACAGGGAAGCGGTCACTAGAACTTATCTCATAAATGCCCTGAGCAGGATGCAGTGCTCAGGGCATTTTCACCGATGAATAAACCGATCAAAGGAGTTAGACCGTGTACAACCGAACTCGACTGTCCCCGGGCAGCAAGCTGACTATAATCGGCCTAGTTGTTGCAGCCGCCGCGATCTCGACTCTGTTTGCCACGAATAGTGTTGCCGTTCCACCCATCCCTGTGGGGCCTATCCTCCTCCTGGTAGTGGCTGGGCTGGTGGCTCTGGGACCCTGGCGGTGGACACCAGTCGTCGGCGTGGTCCTGTCGTTCGCCATACTCGTCGGAGCCTTCATTGCGCCCGGCTTATTCGACCGCCTGAACAGCCCAGCCCAGGTAGGCGGGTTCGTAGGCACGTGGGTTCAGATGCTGGGACTGATCACCGCTATTGTTGCCGGGGCCATCGCCACCATGCAGAACTACCAGACGCGGACCTCGATCACGAGTCGGTAGCCGTGTGGGCGTTTTATAGTTTAGTATAGAGTAGAGTCCTATCTCTACTCTATACTCTGCATTTGAGGAGCCTACCATAGTGGCAAAGACGGTTCTGGTGGTTGACGACGAGCCGGGTATAGTCACGATCGTGCGTGATTATCTCGAAAAGGCCGGGTTTAGGGTGCTTACCGCGGGCGACGGCCAAACTGCCTTGCGCCTGGCTCACCTGGAGCGCCCCAACCTCATGGTGCTGGACCTGATGCTGCCCGGCATGGACGGCCTGGATATAATCCGCAGCCTGCGTAGCGACCTTGCCCTGCACCTTATGTCTGTGATCATGCTGACCGCCAGGGTGGACGAGGCCGACCGGCTCATTGGCCTGGAATTGGGAGCTGACGACTACGTTACCAAGCCTTTCAGCCCACGAGAGCTTGTTGCCAGGGTGCGTGCGGTGTTGAGGCGCGCCGAGGGCGAGGGTACTTACAGCCCCACTATCCGGGCAGGCGACCTGATCATAGACCTTGAGCGGCGTACAGTGCGTAACGGTAGCACACAGGTGGAGCTTACCGCCACCGAGTTC
>JBBSIK010000335.1:0-4120 GCA_038232115.1 Chloroflexia bacterium | reverse complement strand
TGTCGGTGCCCGCTATCGAGCAGCTATATGTGGAGGTCACCCCGCGCAACAAACTGGACGCGCTTACCCGTCTGCTCGATCACGAAGCACCTGAGTCGGCTATGATCTTTGCTCGTACCAAGAGTAACGTGGACGAACTGGGCGAGGCACTGCAATCAAGGGGGTTCGCCGCCGAAACGCTGCACGGCGACCTGAGCCAGGTGCAGCGAGACCGCGTGCTACAGCGCTTCCGCTCAGGGCAGGTGGACCTGCTGGTGGCGACACAGGTGGCGGCGCGCGGCCTTGACATAACAGGTGTGACTCACGTGTTCAACTATGCCATACCGGAGGACGCCGATTCGTATGTGCATCGCATCGGGCGCACGGGTCGGGCGGGGCGTGAAGGCAAGGCGATCACGCTGGTGCAACCCAATGAAGTGCGCTGGCTGCGCGTGATCGAGCGTATAGTCGGCCAGAAGATCAAGCCTTTGCGTCTGCCTTCCCTTGCCGATGTGGAAGCTCGCCGCCGGGAGGCACTGAAGGCCACCTTGCGGGAGAAGATCGCGGGGGGGAACTTGCAGTCCTTTATGCAGATGGTAACTGAGCTAGCAGAAGAGTTCGACATGGCCGAAATCGCCGCTGCCGCCGCCAAGATGGCCTCCGATGGCGACCGCCCGCTTACCGAGATGGTGGAGCCTGCCCAGGCCCGCGAACTGACCGAGGGCGTGGAGCGCGGCATGGTGCGGCTGGTGCTGAACGTTGGCAGAGAGGCGGGGGTGCGTCCCGGCGATCTCGTAGGGGCTATCGCCAACGAAGCGGGCATACCGGGCCGTGCCATCGGTGCGATTGATATATACGACCGCGTCTCCTTTGTCGAGGTGCCTGCCGGTAACCGGGAGCGTGTAATACGAGCCTTACTGACTACGACCATCAAAGGTCAGAGGATACAGGTTGAGGTGGCCGACGGCAGTGGCGCGCCCCAATCGAAGTCGCAGAAGACCGCGAAGACTGCTCTCTCCGCACGGCCCTCCCGCCCCGAGGGACCCAAATTTGGCAAGGCGACGACCAAGCCCGCCCGCCGCAGGCCCGCGCCCGAAGCTGAGGCTCCAGACAAGGGCAAGCCCCCGGCCAGGAAGCCGAAGAGCAAGCCGAATTAGGCGGTTAAACCTGCTCGCCCGGCGCAACTGCCCGCTTGCGCTTGTGGGTGAAGCGCATTATCGGCTCGTGGCCCCAGGCTATTATGCGGTCACCCTCTATACCGGCTCCAGAGCGTTCGGAGAGGGCCAGCACGGGTAGGGCGTACTTGTGAATATAGTCGTAGATGAGAGGGTCGTCTTCCTCGCGGTAATGCACCCAGATGGCGTGGCCTTTTGCGAGGTCGAGGCCTCGTGTGTCTACCTGGGCTACGTCGTTGCGATCAATGTGGGCGGCTGTGAGGATGTTGCGGCCCAGCACGATGGCCCCGGCACTGCCCCCGTATAGCGACTTGCCTTGTGCGGCGAATTCGGGCAGATACTGGTCGAAGCCCGACGACTTGAGCAAGGTCAGCAGCAGGAACGTATTGCCACCGCCGATATAGATCGACTCGAAGCTCTCCAACTCCTCGGCGGCGCGCCCTTCCAGACTCTCCCACATCTCTATCTGCTCGATACCGAGGGGCCGGAAGACGGAAGATATCCACTCCAGCGCACCCGCGTAAGTTGCCGTGTCGGGATTGGCGATGGGCAGGTAGAGCATCCGTCCACTGCGTCCCGTCCAGGATGCGAAAATCCTATCTAGTTGGTGCGAGTCTTCCCCTGTTCCGCCCCCCGCCAGCATGATGCGTGTTTCTGTCAAGCCTGTCTCCTCTTGTGATTACCCACATTTGTGCCCCGGCGACTAAAGTCACGGGCAACGGTTACGAAGTCCGCATAGCGGACTAAGCCTGGTTATAGTGCTAACTTAGTCGCCGCAGGGCGACTTTGTAACTGTTGCCTGCGGTTTCAACCGCCGGGTGCTGTGAGTTATCGGAGATGTGGGTAATCACCAGTCTCTCCTTGCTCGCGACGCCGCGAGATGTGCCGGCGTTATATGACGCCATTGTCTTTGCCCACTAGGGTTGAGTATCGCGTTTCATAGCGCTCAACCTCATCTTCTGTCTTAGGAGCCTTGCGACTACGGTTGTAATCAGCTTTCCAACGCGGTACTGGCTGCGCATACTCTTTGGGAGGCTTGGGCTTCCCACCCTCATGAAACCGAAGCGGGCATAGTAGTTCTCGTTGTCGCTTACACACATAAGGTAGAGCGTGCCTCTCTCGCCTTCCAGCAGGGCGCGTATGATGCTGCTGCCTATGCCCTGTCCCTGGCGCTGTGGCACTACGGCGATTGAGGCGAGTTCGCGGCTGCCGTCTTTGTATGGCTTGATCTGCCCGATGCCGGTTATCGCGCCGTCATCTTCTGCCACGAGGAAACGCTGCCAGTTCAGGTTTCGTGGGTTGATATGCGCCTCTTTAACCAGGCGTTTTATGGTAAGCTGGCCGGCCTCTGTAGCCCGTCGAATAACAACCGGCATAGTTTACTCCCTGCGCCCAAGTGCCAAGGTGTATGTGAAGTATAAGAGTTGTGGTTGAGATGCAGTATAGCACGGCAATGCAGGTTGATGTGTTAGGACTCCGATCTCACCGGATTCGGTGTAGGCAAGGGGACTATACTCTTACGCCAGAATACCCTATAGATCGTACCCTGAAGACTTGTGTGAAGAACTGCCCTGTGATATGCTTTTAGTGATATGTCATTGATGATCCCCGAAGAGTCCGCTATTGAAGCGGCAGAAGAAGCGGCGTCCGGCGAAGTCGAGAGCACCGCCGACCAACCTATAAGTAAAGGACTGCGCGTCGCTATTGGCTCCAGCTTTGTGCTGCGCCTGGCCGGTGCCTCTACAGGGCTGATGCTTGCTGCCTACCTGCGACAGGTTGTTCACGCCGACGCTAACATTATCGGTCTGCTGGCGGCGGTATTTTACGCTACCGAACTCTTTTTAGCGCCCGTCTTTGGCGCTCTCAGTGATCTGCGTGGGCGTAAGCCGTTCCTCGTTCTGGGGCCTCTGGCCGGGGCCGTGGCCGTTCAGATACACCCACTCACCACTATTGTCGTCGTGCTTGCTATGGGCCGTCTGTTGGAGGGTCTGTCCACCGCGGCCAACGCACCAGGTACTTTGGGCTATCTTGCGGATGCTACGGCGGGTAGTGGGAAAAAAGCTGCTGGGCGTCGTGGCCGAGTTATGGGCCTGTACGAAATCAGCTTTGTTGTAGGGCTGGTGGGTGGCGGCTTTCTCGGCGGCCAGCTATGGGAGCATATAGGTGTTAACGGCTTCCGGTTAATTTCTATTATCTATCTGGCTGCCGCCGCAGTGTTATTTTTCTTCGTCCCCGAATCGCTTCCGTCTGAGGCGAGGGAGCATCACGAGCAGAAGCAGCAAGCCATTAAGCAGGCCGAGCACCCAATCAGGGCGTTGATTGCCAGTCGCCTCCACTCCTACTCCGAGCTATTGAGGGAGCCTGCGCTACGCAGCTTTGTGCCAGCCTGGTTAGCCATCAATGCCGTGGTCGGCCTGTGGTTCACGCATATACAGCCCCTCATGTTGCGCGTCACAGATGCCAGGGGCAATGCTGTCCCACAGCCTATGGACGGTCAGCTTCTCGTAGGGCATATGTCCTCGTCGCAGATAGGGTGGGTACAGGGCGTATTTGGGATCGCATTTGTGGCGGGCATTCTCATCTGGAGCCTGCTGTACGCCCGCATCCGCCGCACGAATATCATGCTCCTCTCGATTGCGGGCCTCTTCATCGTTAGTCTAGCGATGCTCGGTATCAACAATAACGTGCTGCCAGGTCCCTGGGGACAGTGGCCTCTTGTGCCATTGCTGTTGATAGGTGTGCTCCTGGAGAGCGGCTTCACCCCCGTCGCCCTTGCCTACCTGGCGGATATATCTGAGACGCGAGTGGAGCACAGGGGCGTGGTGATGGGCCTCTACTCGGTCTTTCTGGGCATTGGCCAGTTCGTGGGCGGCTCCACGGGCGGCTTCTTCATCGTGGGTATGGGCTTCAACGGCCTTGTTCTGGCGACCGTCTTGCTGGGTATAGTGGCCGCCAGCGCGGTGCTG
>JBBSIK010000334.1:0-4122 GCA_038232115.1 Chloroflexia bacterium | reverse complement strand
CCTACGCGGGCTAATACTTCCTTCTATAACCTTAACTCTAACCTTCAGCACCCAAACCAGAGCCTCCGGAGGGAGGCTTCGCTATCTATAGCCCGTGGCTTTAGCCGCCCGGCGATGGTGGCTCCTGTGTGATGAATAAGTTGTTGGTGTTCATCAGTCACAGGGTGGACCCGGTACGGGAACTAGTTGGAGTCAATGGTCTCTGTGCCCACCCTGTGGGCTTGAGGCATAGGTCGAGTGCTAACGTCCATCTTGTGCGGGCACAGAGACCTTCCCTGCAAGCACTTTGCAACCCTATTCTGAACACTTGTGCGATGGATATCCATGGATGTCTGTTGTATAATCTCCTAGCGCGTTCCGTATGTGCCGCATGTGCCGCCCGTGCCCTCTACAAAACCAACGCCCAACCGTGGAGTCTGAAGTGGCTGTGAAAAGGCGCTCGAATGGGAAAACGGGTACTTCCCTGGTGGGTAAGCCCCACCCTGTATGCCTGCTGCCCGGATTTTACGGCGTAGGTGGGGGTTACCTGAGCCACTGGCGCGATGCCGCCAGTTACCTGCTCGTAGACGAGGCCACCGAGGAGGGCATACTGGTGGATTGTGGAAGCCACGCTGGGCTAGATGCACTCAGGGCCAACGTCAACGAGGTGACCACGCTCGACCGGATCAAACTCGTAATCGGCACTCACTGCCACTGGGACCATGTCGAGGCCTTCGGGCACCTACATGAGGAAATGGACGCCCAGTTTGCGATACACGCCCTCGATGTGCAAGCAGTCCGCACTGGAGATCCCGACCTGACCTGTGCCGGTTTCCTCTACAACGACGTTTTCCACCCGTTCCCAGCGGACATCATATTGAATGGTGGAGAGCAGTTTCATATCGGCGACTACAGCCTGCAAATACTGCACTTACCCGGCCACACGCCGGGTTGTATCGGGGTGCTGATGCAATATGCGCTCACAGGTCAGACTGTTCTAATCCCGGGTGACTCGGTGCAGGGGGGGTTCGGTAAACAGATCAAGTCGAGCCTGCCACACTGGAAGCGCTCCGTGCGTGGGCTTATGGCGCAAAAGATCGACTTCATGGTGACCAATCACCTGCCACCCGGTTCTCAAACGGGTCTTTTGGCCGATGTGCCGCACCGTCTGGCTCGCGTATATAGTCAGCTGGAAACCGACTTCTACTTCTTTGCGGACCGGCAGTGGGCATAAAAAACACGGCCGGCAAGATCATATTTCTGCATGAGCGACCGGGCAGGTGGTAGCCGGCGAGTAGCAGACCCGAAAACAAACTATTAGCGATCAGGGGTAGCCGCATTGATCAACCAGACTATCGAGACCCCGGAACCGGCCAGCGAGCACCAACCGCTGGTAGGCATCGTGGTCAACCACACACACTGGGACCGGGAATGGTACATGCCATTTCAGCGTTACCGAGTACTGCTGGTAGACGCTGTGGACATGCTGCTGGATGCGCTCAAGAACAGCGCAGACTTCTCCAGTTTTCTGCTCGACGGCCAGACCGTGGTTGCCGAGGACTACCTGGAAGTGTGCCCCGAGAACCGGACGGCACTGGAAGCACTCATCCATATCGGGCGTATCGTCCTCGGTCCGTGGTACGTCTTGCCCGACGAGTTCATCCCGAGCGGTGAGAGCCTGATACGCAACTTGCTGCTGGGGCGCAAGCAAATGGCCGACCTGGGGGCTAATGCCGGCGGGGCAGGCGCGATTGGGTATCTCCCCGATACTTTCGGCCACCCTGCCCAACTCCCCCAGATATTTGCCGGCTTCGACATGGAGAGCGGGGTTATTTTCAGGGGCGTGCAGTCGAGCACAAGCGAGTTCATCTGGGAAGCGCCGGACGGCACCCAACTCCTCACCATCTATCTCCCCGGCGGCTATTACAATGCAATGGAGCTTGCCCGCGCTCCGCGCTACTGGCTTGCCGAGAAACTCAATGTAGCCCTGGACCAGGCCCTCAATTTCGCAACGGCAGGCGTGGTGCTCTTGATGAACGGGTGCGACCATTTCCAGCCGCAGCCCGCCACTCAGGAAGCGCTGGACGAGGCCAATCGCCTGCAGAATCGCGTACTGCTGAGACAGGGCACTCTATCTGAGTACGTAGGCCTTGTGCAGCGAGGTGCAAAAGATCTGCCGGTAAAGAGTGGAGAGTGGCGCTTCAACAGGCCATCGCGCATCACGCCCGGCGTGTTGTCGGCGCGCATGTACCTCAAGCAAGCGGATTTCAACGCTGCGGGTCTGCTTGAGCGCGGCGCGGAGCCACTGCAGGCTCTCTGCTGGGCATCAGGGGGCCGCCACGACACCGGTCTACTCAGTACGGCGTGGCGCTATCTTTTGCAGAACCACCCACATGACTCGATCTGCGGCTGCAGCATAGACGAGGTGCATAAAGACTGTGAAGCCCGTTTCAGGTGGGCCGCGCAAATCGGGGCTGACCTGGTTGAGCGGGCCGCCAACGGCATCGCCAGGCACATCGCTTCGCATGGGGTAACAGCGTCTGAGACAGGCGATGATTCGCTACTGGCATCAGCCGGTAGCCCCGGCTTTGCTGTCTTCAACACGCAAGCGTGTCCACGCACCGCAACAGTGCGCCAGCGCCTCCACTTCCTGGAGCCGGGCACAGCATTCGCACTCACCGATAGCAAGGGCAACCCCCTAGAGTATCAGGAAGTATACCGGAGGCCCATGAAGGTGGAATGGGACCCTCAGCGTGAGCATTTCTACTGCGAAGGGCGATCTTGTCCCGCAGTGATGGTATCGAGCCATGAACTCGGGGACGCGGGCGGACGCTGGAAGCGCTGGTTGGGCGAAGAAGTGGAAGTGCTGTTTCGCGCCGAACTGCCCGCAGGTGGCTACACCGTTGTGCAAGTGAGCGCAGACCGCAGCCTGGGGCAAGTAAATATCGGGTCTACCTTATCGGCAGGTCCTGGGTGGCTTGAAAACGAGTGGCTGCGTGTAGAGGTGGACCGAGACGGCTCATTTGAGCTTTTGGATAAGCAAGCAGGCAGGCGATTCGGGCCGTTGAACGTCTTCCGCAGCGAGGCCGACCGGGGCGATGAGTACAGTTTCTGTCCCGCTGTCGAGGACCGACCTGTATCCAGTCGCCATGGGAAAGCTACAGTGACGCTTATGGAGAACGGACCGTTACGCGCCTCTTTAGATATCAACCTGATAATGCAAGTGCCCGCTCGCCTGGCAGCAGGTCGCAGCCGCCGTACCGAGGAGACGGTGCCGCTCCCCATACGCACTCGCGTGTCGCTCGGCCCGGGTAGCCTGAGAGTAGAGATACATACCGAACTGGAGAACACAGCCCGAGACCACCGGCTACGCGCCTTCTTCACAACGGGGGTGCATACGGAAGTAGCGGACGCACAGGGACAATTTCAGGTGATGCGCCGCCCGGTTGAGCTGCCGGCGGAGGAACGTGCGAGGGTCCCGGAGTTTGATGAGGAGCAGGAAGTCAGTTATCACCCTCAGCGGGCCTTTGTTGATGTGTCTGATGCCGGTGATGGGGTAGGGTTTGCGGTGCTCAACCGAGGACTGCCTGAATACGAAGCTGAACCGTCAGACGATGGCGTGCGCCTGGGGATCACATTGCTCAGGTGCGTCGGGTGGCTGAGCCGGGACGACCTCTCCACTCGCTACAAGCACGCGGGTCCCGCGCTCGAAACCCCCGAAGCGCAGTGCCTGGGACACCACTCGTTTGACTACGCGATCATGCCTCACGGCGGCGACTGGCTGGCAGGCGGGGTGGCTGTAGAGGCCGAAGACTATGTTACTCCGGTGTTTAGCGCTCCAGTCTCCGGAGGTAGTCGTTCTCCCGTCACCGGCGAGAGTAGGGCATCCGGCAGCAGGCAACTCCAGGGGGAGCATAGTTTCTACAGCATCGGCCCCGCTGAACTCTTATTCAGCGCCTGCAAGCGCAGTGAGGATGGGCAGGCGCTTGTCCTGCGCGTCTATAACACGGCGCCCCACCCGGTGGAAGGAAGACTGCATCTTGGCCTCCCCGCCACTGTAAAGCGAGCTAACCTGGCCGAGAGAGAGCTTTCTGAAACGCTGGTGTCGAACGGCGCCACTGGAGGATACAACTTCCACGCCGG
>JBBSIK010000333.1:0-4125 GCA_038232115.1 Chloroflexia bacterium | reverse complement strand
GTCGGCAGGCAGGAGGGGTGTGCCGTACCCGCCTGGCGAATAGTAGGTGAGCAGTCGAGCGCCGTCCGGGCCTTCCCACCAGAAGAGGCGAGGCACATGGGGCGAGTGGCTGCCGGAGTTACACCCCAGATGTAGGAACTTCACGCCGGCGCTTACCAGCAGCGACGGCAGCGCCCAGGTATGACCCGGCACGTCGGTCTGCTTAGCGCCTGTGGGCCACCGCCCGAACTCCTCCGATAGCCCTC
Organism: Chloroflexia bacterium; assembly: GCA_038232115.1. Lineage (GTDB taxonomy): Bacteria > Chloroflexota > Chloroflexia > QHBQ01 > JADMIH01 > JADMIH01. The sequence goes on along the minus strand of JBBSIK010000333.1, from coordinate 3,880 downwards.
TCGATATATGCAGACCGCGCACTAATTCTTCCATGCCGCAGAATGCCGTATGCGTGGTGAAAGGCCAGGCATGCCACAGCAGTTGCCTACCCTCCACCAGAGTGCGTGCGGCGATGCGGGTCTCCTCCGGCACGCATGGATCGTGCAGCAGAAACCTGATAGGCCATGCGGGCAGCGTCCACTTATAGCGCAGGTGCGAAGGCTCCCCGGCTGTGGCCTTAAGAACACCCTGCACGGCGGCAAACATCGGTCCTGTGTACTGCGCCATAACGTCCGCAGGCAGGTCGGTAAAGCCCAGATCGAAGTGTGTCTTGAACACCACCACGACCTTACGTAATGGTCGCCCCGTTGAGCTTTGTGCGCTCTCTCCCAAAATGCACTCTCCAGAACAAGATCAGTACGGCATTCTAAGCTCCACAGTGGTACATGGTCAAGCCCACCCCGCAACTCAAAACTGAGCCGCTATTGCTCGGCTGATTGGGCAAGCGGCAGCAAAGGGGAAAGTATTTCGCGGACGCCGGGTCGAAGCTCTTCCAGTTCGCCGAGAATCTGGAGGATGTTTTGATTGTGTACTTCGATGATTAGATTGGCGAACTGCACGCCACCCGCCGTCACCACTACCTGGCGTAGTTCTTCCTCGTCGATCTTTGCAATACCCGTTGGGTCGCGGAAGGCGGTCTGCAAGACATTTGGCTCAGGCGAGTCGTCACGCAGGGTGAAGACGATGGGGAGCGTACGCTTACGCAGGCGCAGATCAGTTTTGCGCTCAGGGCGTCCACTTCCTTCGCCTCCGACTTCCAGGGGTATATCATCTGGTAGCTCGCTCGCAGGCAGCACGTCTTGTATGTCGTTGATTATCTGCGCTATGCCGCCCATCTCCCTGCCCATGCGTGTCAATAGATCAACCACCGGAGGCTCGGCCCCCGATAGAAGCGCACCTACCCTGAAGGCCCCGGCCAGAAGCGCCCCGGCTTTTTTCTCAGTGATACCCACGCTCATATCGAGCGTTACCTCGTCCGCAGCCATGCTGCCGTAGAGCATATCGAGGTGCTGCCCCACGGCGGCTTCGACAAGCATCTCCTGCAATGCCCCTAACGCTGCAAGCGCCCGCTCACCGAGGCCAGGCACTGCATGGAGCAATACTTGCTGCGCCATCACCAGCATAAGACTGCCCGTATTCAGCGCCTGCCCTGGGCCGTACTGCGCTAGAATAGGGCTTGGATCGTCGTCGGTAAGCTCATCTAGCAGGTCGGCGGCGGCCATGGCAATCTCGACAGCGACAGCGCCCGGTAGCGCCGCTCGCCAGTTATCTTGCCGCTGAGAACCTATCCCGGTCCGGTACGCCAGAATTACATACAAGGGCCATCTTGGTAGCGGCGACGGAAGCACATCACCGCCCCCCTGCCGCATCTCCGCCACTGCGCGCAACACCTTTCCGGGGGCCAGTAACGCCATCTTACCAATCGTTATAAGAGACACCGGCATCACGCAGGTGTATTCCAACAATGCCTCCGTAAGAGCGTCGTAAGTCGCCTCCAGATATAGTCGTATACCAGCCTCAGAGTTCAAACCAGCACCTCGCGCCCATGGTGGGTGTCTATGCCCGCGCCGCCCATGTACCGGACCACGCCTTTCCTGCTTGTGACGACCTTATGGTCATAGTTTGGTCTGAACATTATAACAACACAGAGAGGCAGCAAAAAGCCGAAAGCCGGTCTCTACAAACGAGACCGGCTTTCGGCTAGAAGAAGAGTTGCTTGTTAGGTTATATCCAGTTCCAGAACACGTTGTTCTTGGGACCAGTGATAGTAGCGGTGCCGCCGGTGGCGCGGACGTTGGCTGCAATCTGCCAGGAGAGAGAGGTGACGGAGCGATGTTCGGCGGGGGTGATGAAACCTGCGCTCAGCATCTCGTTGCTTTTATTGGTGACGTTGTCGCCTTTGGCGATCTGGCGGGCAAGTTTTTCTAGGACGTTGAGATTCATTGTGGTTACTATGCTCCTCTGAAATATGTCCTGGTTTAGATCATGTCGGGCAACAGCAAATCGGGCCTCTTGTAAAGACTCGTTAACAACCTTGCCGGCATATTGCTGCTTCATAGGCTCCGACACCGAAAGCAAATAACAGGTGGGCCAATAAAGGAAGATTGCCATCGAACCCTTATGGTACTTTGGTACTACCTCTATTTCTACTCACCGCCGAATAGAGTATAGCAGGTGGGGATGAGGAGAGTCAATGACTAGTACCATAGTACCGGTTATAGAACCGTGAAATACGTAAAATTACGTACTATATACATTCTTTTCGCCGGTAATGGCGCGATTGAGCTTAATACGAGTTCACCTTGGCTAACAACTGTGGCAAGGCCGGTACTCAACTATGACCATAGTACTATATCAGCACCTTGTATAGTAGTAGCCCGATAGTACCCCTGACGGATGCAAAGTCGGAAATCTAGCATGAATAGTGCCAAACGACACCTTTCCGAATGTAATTAATGAGCGACACGGCTGGCCCTCGTACACAGATGCGTCTGTGCCACTCACTTTCTCGAATTCAACACTGTTGCATGCCATCCGTTTCATTTCTGCGTTCAAAATCACAACGTGCTATTAGGTGGCTCATGTTACCGCCCCCTGTGACTTTGCAGTCAGCCCTGACTATATCCTTGCACCAACGGGCACAAAGAAAGGGCAGACCGTCTAGTCTGCCCCAAGCCTATTGTATTTTCCGCATCTTGTGTGATGTTCAGGGTGCAACTACCATGCAAAGCTCGGAGGTGTCTACCTCGGCGAGTTCCGGCTGGTTCTTGAGAATGTGGATGAAGGTGCTCACTACGTGTGGGTCAAATTGGGTGCCGGCGTACCGCTCCAGTTCAGCAATAGCCTTCTCGTGCCCCAGCGCCTTGCGATATACGCGGTCCTCAGTCATCGCGCCATAAGCGTCCACCGCGGAGATGATACGCGCGCCAATTGGTATCTCCATACCGGCAAGACCATCGGGGTATCCCTTCCCATCGTAGCGTTCCTGATGGTGGCGCACAATGGGCACGACGCCCTGCAAGGCCCCCACAGACTGTACGATGCGCGCTCCTATCTGCGCATGCTGCTTGATTATCTCATATTCTTCATCGGTCAGATTGGAAGGCTTATTCAGCACGGCGTCTGGTATACCGATCTTACCTACGTCATGCAAGATAGAGCCAAGCCGTATATTCTCTACGTCCTGGCGCGGAAGGGCCATCGCCAGGGCCAGGGCCACAGCGCGTCCGGTTATCTTTTCGCAGTGATTGATCGTGTAGGTGTCCTTGGCCTCGATGGCATGCGCCAGAGCGGTTATCGTGTCGAGGAGCGCCTGTTCGCGGGCCTCATAGAGTTGCGCGTTGTAGATGGCGAGCGCGGCCTGGCTACCCAGTGTGCTCAGCAGTGAAATGTCGTCCCTGGTAAATCGTTCACCACTCTTCTTGCCTCCAAGGCAGAGCACCCCGACGAAATATGAGCGGGTCCACAGGGGCACACCCAGATAAGAGCGCACGCCTTCAAAGTCAGGACCAGACCTCGTATCATCCGTTTTCGTATGCGACTCAGGAGAAATTATGCGGTACTGTGTAGAGCCGGAGGGTACCTGAACGCCGGGGTTCACACCAGGGTTATCGTCGAGGTGAACTAATTGAGCAGAGGTGTCGGCCTGATGCAAAACAATGCCCAGGCCAGATAGCTCAGCATGCAGACCGGACAGCAAAGATTCGGCAAGACCACCATACATGGCATAAGGCTCAAGATAGGTGCTATCCACAGGCGTGACCTGGCTGTGCGCTGGCGCGGCATCCGCAGGACCGATAATAGACCAGTTGTTGAGCATAGCATCGTTATACTCTGCCT
>JBBSIK010000332.1:0-4143 GCA_038232115.1 Chloroflexia bacterium | reverse complement strand
GGGGGGATGGTCGGTTATTCTCTGATTTGGGAGCCATTGGTCTTTCTCCTTTCGGTAGTTTGTCAGACTTACCATAAGGATAGCCAGGCTCCCGTTTTTACACAAGATTCAGTATACGGCCCAGAACTGGGACGGCGATTCCTGCATCAGGCCATAGCTCATCAAGCCATCGCAGTACCTCACGATACACAACCGCCATCTCACTGCTAAAGCAATCAACTTCAATGTATAGAGGCCCACTGTCCGACTCTCCCCAGAAAGGGCTGATACTTGAAGCTCCGTTGTCGGTGATGGTGAAGCGGATACATATGCTGTCAACCGGGCTACGTTCCTCGATGTACAGTAGCTCAGTGTATAGAGGCTCACTATCCGGCTCCCGCCAGGAGGGGTTGATAATTGAGGTCTCTTCGTCGCCAACCGCAGGGCGGGTGTACACGCTGTTACTCCTGCTGGGGCAAAGTTCCGAGTGGAAAGGCCGTTGCTTACCGCCATAGTAGGGATGGTCATCATTGACGAAGCCATCTATCACGAGATAAGTAACCTTCGACTTATTGATGTCCTTCTCTACATTACGCAACCTTATAATCCCCTCATCCTGTCGTGGAAAGGCCCGCCACGATAGTCTCCTAACAATGCTGTCAAGGCCCTGCTTGAATGCAGAGACACTCGTCCTTAGAGTGAAGACCTCTGTTAGCTCCTTCACTTCCTGTATCAGAGCTAGCTGTTCATGCGCGTGTTCTTCCATATAAGCATTCAGGGCATTCAAGGCATTCAAGATGTCTTCACGGCGCTTGACTTCGTTCTCTGGTGTGTCCATGACTTTCACCCAAAACAGAGGCCCGTGCTCGGCTGTGTGGGCAACCAAGCAACGGGCCTCCATCGGTGGTATACAATTGTGAACACTTACCAGCGCCGCCCACACAGCCCTAGTCAAGCTCTGTCGTAACTTAGCACATTCGTGCGCCAAGTGCGAGGTTATTCACGAGCCAGAGACAGTGTAAAGCTGAATGGGATAGAGAGCAATTCCGCGCCTGTTACGTGGGCTGGTTGCTCTTCGTTTGGGTAAATAGCACGTTCATTACATCGCCGTCTTTGACCACATAAATCTTGCCTTCGCTCCTCACCACGCCTCGCCTCTTACCTTCAACCATATTGCCCGCCGCGATAAGGTCGTCGTAATGCACCACTTCAGCGCGTATGAAGCCGCGCTCAAGGTCGGAATGGATGGTGCCTGCCGCCCGTTGAGCGTTCGTGCCACGGCGGACCGTCCAGGCGCGCACCTCGTCCTCACCCGCCGTCAGGAAGCTAATCAGGCCCAGCAGCGCATATGAGCGGCCAACTACTTCGCCCAGCCGGGATGGACCCATGCCAAGACTCTCCCTGAACTCGGCGGCATCCTCTGGCGAAAGCTGTGCCACTTCCATCTCAAGTTGCGCGGGGATAGCGATCACCTCAGTCGACCCGCCGCTCCAGGTTCTAGCCAGTTGAGCTTCGATGTCAGGGGCCTTATCGAGGTTCTCCTCTCCCAGATTGGCGACGATCAGCACGGGCTTGGCGGTGAGGAAGCCGTAGTTGCGTATCGCCTTCTCCTCATCTTCGTTTAGACCCAGGTCACGGATATGCTTGCCTTCTTCCAGAGCCGGACCTATCCGCGAAAGCACCTCCTGCTCGCGCTCCCGCAGTTCGCGTTCCGGGCCTTTCATCTTGGCGATCTCACCCTTGATACGCTCCAGCCGCCGTTCGATGATACCCAGATCGGAGAACGCCAGTTCGAGCATCATGCTCTCGGCGTCTCGCACCGGGTCTACCCCTTCCGTACCTTCCGGCAGAGGCACAACAGCATTGGCGAAAGCCCGCACCACCAGCACAAGCGCATCAACCGTACTGATAAAGCCAAGCGCCTGACGGCTGATCGGCTCTTTTTTGTCCACCTCCTTGCCCCCACTAGCCATCCCCGCCACATCCGTAAACTGCACGTCTGCCGGCGTCAGTTTGCGCGGGTTGAACATGCCGGCAAGCACGTTCAGGCGCTCGTCCGGCACCTTCACCACAGCCACGTTCGGCTGGTCGCCCGACGCATAGCCGGAGGTCGTGGCGCTGCTGCCGGTGATGGCGTTAAAGAGTGTGGTCTTACCACTTTTCGGCAGACCGATGATACCGAGGTTCAAAGCCATTTAGTCTTGCTCCCGTTGAAACATAATGCTCCATTGTACCGCATTTCGGGTGGGTAGTGCGGCTACTGACTCGGCGGCAGGTTGGGGCTACAATGAAGGCAAGGGCAAAGAAGGTTTTATATTGTGCGCGTAATACGGGGCATGGCCCCCCTCAAAGCGAGGCTCAGACACGGTCCAAATTACCTGGCTGAGTTGGGTACCTTTATTGCACCCCACAGGCAATGATAGCCTTGTACCTCACCCTACAAATATGGTAAGATAACGGGCATGGCGGCGCAGGTCTACACTCGAACACACCTACTGCTTGCCCTTCGACGGGCACCCACTTTCACCTATACAAAGTCCCACCATGGGCGCGCTTCTATACCACTCTAAAATCTCCCCATGAGATCATTGCCGGAGTTCCACACGCATGCAACGCACAGACTTTGCCAATCCTCCAGAAGCGCGGGTGGCGCATACCCAGGCTCCTGATAAGCACCCTCAAGTTATTCTTCCGCAAAGCACGGGTCGCTCCATCGCTCACCCCGCCCTCCTGACTCTCCTGCTGGTCTTGCTTGCGATACCGGTGTCTCTCTTCGCGTATCGAGCTGCTCATGATGGCCGCATCTACCGGGGTGTGAAAGTGCTGGGCGTCGATCTGGGGGGCATGAGCAAGGCAGAAGCACAGGCTGCGCTCGCTCAGGCAGGAGCAGGCTATCCAGGTGGCTTCGTAATTGTGCAGGATGGCTCGCGCACGTGGACCTTCGCCCCTGCCGACCTGGGCTTGGGCCTCGACGTTGATAAGACCCTAAGCAGCGCCATGAAGCATGGCCGCTCTGGTGACTTCATGGCCGATGTGGGTACCGAGCTAGGCGGGATCTTCTCTGGATCACAGGTCATCCCTTCGGTCAAGCATGATACGTCCCTGGTAGATAAAGTCGTCGCGCAGGTCGCAGGCGAGACCGACAAGCCCGCAGTTGATAGTAAGCTCCAGCAGGTTAGCGATGGCAAGGTTGCGATTGCTCCATCGTCTAGCGGTTCCATGCTGGACCGCACCGCCCTGCGTGATGCCCTTGAGGGCAGCCTGGCTACGGTGCCGTTCACACCCGTCAAGGCTACGGTGCGCGAGCAGGCACCCAGAGTAACTGAGGCGGGGTTGCGTGGTTCTGAGGCGCAGGCTCTCCTCCTTACCGAGCAGCCAATCATTCTCAACTCGGGCAAGCAGACCTGGGCGATACAGCCGGAAGATCTGCGGAGCATGCTCGCCCTCTCCGCTACGAGCGATGGCGGCTGGGCTGCGACACTCAACAAGGACGGCATAACAAACTACCTCAAGCCGGTAGCCGATGAGGTGCGTGTGGACCCGGAGGATGCAACCGTGGTGATCGGTAAGGGCACCGTCACCCTCAGCGAAGACGCGTCAGGCAAAGACCTTGATGTGCCCACCGCTGTCTCGGCCATCGTCACGGCGGCAACCGCAAGCGACCCCGACTCACGAGCCGTGGAACTCCCTATGAAGGAGACTGAGGCAACCATCAAGACCGCACAGGTGCAGGCGGTTTATGACAAAGCCAAAACACTGATAACGCAGGGCATTCGCCTCCATTTCCGCGATGACGGTTATATCCTGCGCGGCTCCTCCGTCACGGGTTTCATTGACGTGACGAAAGAACAGGGTGGCCCCGGCCCCCTCAAACTGGTGATTGATGAAGATGTGCTGGCGAGCCGCATATCGGGCGTGGCCTACAACATCAACCGCCAGGCCACCGATGCCCGCTTCCGCATGATAAACGGCGTGCCCACCAGGCTCAACCAGGGCAACGACGGTCTGAAGGTAAACGTGGCATCGTCGCTGGACAACGCCAAGAAAGCTATAGAAGCTTTCAACGGCACCAGCCGTTTGCAGGTGGATCTCGATGTGGCGGTAACGCCTCCAACGCTCAAAGACGCTGACCTGTCAACGATCAACACGCCCGATCTTCTGGCG
>JBBSIK010000331.1:0-4155 GCA_038232115.1 Chloroflexia bacterium | reverse complement strand
TCCATCTCGTAGCGTCCCGTCCATCTGAACAGCACCTTCTCAGACAGACGGGTCAGCGTGCCGTCCGGCATCTCAAGGTCATACAGGATGGTGACGTTGTGAAGCTGAGTAGAGTGCTCGACTGTGCCGGTGACGAATTTGCGCAGAGTAGCGCCAGTCTGCGGGTCGGAAAAGCTACCCTGGTGGATAATTTCGCCCTCGGCAGGCACGAGCAGATCGGGCAGCGGGGGTGTCAAGTCGAGCACAAACAGGCCGTCCCCGATGAGCAGGCGTCTGACTCCGTGCAGCATACGCAGCTGGTCATGGGTAGTGGTGAGATATGCAAAGGTGTTTAGCGCGCATATAGCAAGGCCAAACTCGCCCGAAGCCGCGTCCTCCAACTCACGCATATCGGCCCGCACCGGCGACACTCTATCTCCAACCCCTCGCTCTTCCGCGGACCTAGAGCATATCTCCAGCATCCCAATCGAGCGGTCCACCGCCGTAACGCGGAAGCCTGCATCGGCCAGTGCAACCGACACACGGCCCGTGCCGCAGCCAAGCTCAATTACAGGCTGACCATATGCAGGGTCGAGCCAGCGCGCAAACTGAACATAGAAATCCAGATCGTCAGAGTAGCCCCTGTATTCCAGATCGTAATACCGGGCCAGAGTGCGATCACGCTGAGTATCAGCAGCCTGCAAGCGTGCCTCCTTATGGGCGAGGGATCAAAGGGTCAGGGGCTTGGGGGCTAGGAGACGGAAACGCAAAGAACGCACGAAGGTTATGAGGGGGTTCTTGCATCTCAACTCAAAACTACCAGCCCCTAACCCCCAGCCCCTAACGCAATGTCGAGGGCAGAATACGCAACTGGCTACGATACTTGGCTACAGTACGGCGAGCGATGCGGATGCCTCGGTCCTTGAGGCGAGCCACTATCTCGCGGTCGGCCATCGGTGTGCCCTCTTTCTCGATAATCTCCTTGATTATGTCCTTCACACTCAGTGATGCCGTAAAGAAGTCAGAGAATGGCACCACCTGGCGATTGGGTAGCATGATGTACTTGCCGGCGGTCGCACGGCTTACCGTCGACTCATGCAGGCCAGTCACCTCGGCTATTTGCGCTCTGGTGAGAGGGTGAAGGTGGCGTATGCCCTGACGGAGGAAGTCTTCCTGGTACTCGACTAGCGCTGTGGCTATCTTCGTCAGTGTTTCACGACGCTGCTTGATGTTGGAGATGAACAGCTTGGTGCGCGACACGTACTGCTGGATGTGCCGCTTGTCGTTCTCCGAGAAGGTGCCAGACTTGCTGCGTAGATCGGTTGCCATCTGGTTGTAGAGAGGATTGAGACGCATAAAGAACCGGCGCGACTCCGCCACCTCGATCTCGAGTTTGCCGTCTATTTCTTTGATGAGAACGTCAGGCGATACATACTGCGCTCTCGATACGCGGCCCCATGTGGCGATCTCGTCATCGGCCCACATGACCGGGAACGGAGTCAGGTTGGTGCGAATGAACTCGCGGGCGGATTCTACTTCGTCGAGTGTAATACCCAGCTTTTGCGTAATCTGGCCGTACTTGTGCTCGCCAAGCTCCACAAAATAGTCCTGCAGGATACGGCGCACGTGAACATGCTCTTCACACCCGTCCTGACCCATGTGGTCCAATTGCAGGAGTAGGCACTCGCGAGGGTCCCTCGCACCGATGCCGGGAGGTCCAATCCGCTGTATGGTCAATAGCACGCCCTCAACGCTTTCCACGGGCACACCAAGGGCCACCGCAATATCATCTATCGTTCCATTGAGGAAGCCCTTATCATCGAAGCTACCCAGCAGATAATCAGCGATCTGAAAATCGTCTTCTTCCAGGGCCGAGCGAAGATCAAGCATCAGGCGCTCTCGCATGGACGGTTCCGCCGCCACCAGCGACACCGGATCGAACTCGTCATCTTCCAGCGCCGGCGAGTAGGAATTGTCCGCGTCGTCATCCTTGTAGGCAGACGCGCCATAGCCGAAGTCGTCGTCATGGTTAGAGACTCCTGGCGAGGTCGTTTTGTTACGCGCACAGTTGAGGCAGATGCCGTTCTTAAGCACCTCACCACATATGGTACAGGTAAGATGTTCGGTTATGTCAAAGGCCGGGTTTTCTTCGGCTTCTTGTTTGATAAGGTTCTGCAGCTCCTGAGAAGATAGAGCCAACACGTGATTAACAGCGATAAGGGTCGGTGAGACGCGGGCGCTCTGTTCGAAGCCCATGTCCATAGAAATGTCCATGCTAAAACCACCTACAGCAAAAGTCCGATACGCAGAAAAAACGGTGTAACATCAGGGGTACGGGTCAGATGCCCAAGCGGGAACTATGCAAGAGTTGTGCCACGCCACCATAGAGCTATTAAGCGTGTAAAAATGACAAACGGCATATGGAAATGCCAATCAAGATTGCCCCTTGCGGGGAGGGGCCAGGGGTTAGGAGACGGAAACGCAAAGACGCAGAGAACGCAAAGGACGTGCCAAGTTTTTGAGAGGGGTTCTTCACTAGTGGCTAGTCTGTACTCGATACTTTTCACTTTCTACTGCCGATTTTTGCGCACAACTATTGACAAGGTAAAGAGCGCCTGCTATACTGGACGCAGGAATGGCTAAATCCTAACTCTTAAGGAGATGCTTGAGACGATGGCGATAACTAACACTCACTTCATGCTCATACCTATCGGCGCGTTCGTCGACGGGAGGAGTCTGCCCATCGCCAGGTAGGTTTTACGAGAGAACAAACCAACCGGTCGTGGGCCTCCTCCAATAGGAACCCACGGCTTTTTTGTTCCCTTTGCACCTCTTTCTTCCTTGCATGCATCGGGCCGTGGGCTAACTGGACCCCCGGCTTTTTGTTTTCTACTAGCTCGTGTATTCAGCCACGAGCATCGGATGCAGCGAGGTAAAGAAGTTGAACAGCGTAGTTGAATATGGCATGACAAGCCGAGACCGGAGAGTAGCTCAGCACAGGCAGATAGCGGACCGCGCCCTCGGCCAGTACTGCCTGAGTGGGGCCACACTGACGCTACTCAGTGATGCCGAAAACACCATATTCCGTCTGGACGTTCCCGTGCAGTCCGACTTCGACCGCCACCCCTACATGGGGCGTATCGCGGGCCGCAAGTTTGTACTGCGCGTTGCCAACACTGAGGAACAGGCCGCAACCACGCGCTCGGAGCTTGTGTGGCTCGCCGCGCTTCTCCGCGATACCGACCTTACGGTGCCCGAGCCTGTGCCTACCCGTTACGGATCGCTATTGGCCGGGGCAACTTCCCACGATGAAGACGCTTCTCCACAGTGTGTGCTGCTGCGCTGGGTGGATGGTCGCTTCCTGGATAGTAGTCTGGAGCCGCCGACACTCAGCATGGTGGGCCGCTACATGGCCGAGCTACATACGCATTCACAGAGCTTTCGACCTCCCGCAGGCTTCGTGAGGCCTCGCTGGGACTGGAACAGGATATTCGGTGCGCAATCGGCGCTGCACATGCCCGACGCAAGCCGCTTCTTCTCCCACAACGATCTGGAGTTGTTCGAAGCTGTTGGGGAACGCGTTGGCACGGCGATGCAAAGCATGGGCGAGGATCCCGATGTGTTCGGCCTGATCCACGCCGACTTGCACCTGGGGAATTACCTGTTCCATGGAGACGAGGTGCGATCGATAGACTTCGCCGACTGCGGCTGGGGCTACTACCTCTTCGACATCGCCGTCACGCTTGGCGAGTTGAGGCATCGCCCAGACTACACCGCCCTGCGCGAGGCCTTCATGGACGGCTATCGCCTCGTGCGCTCATTCTCAGCAGAGCACGAGGCGCTTATAGACATATTCATGATCACCCGTCGAGTTGACATGGTGAACTGGATTCTGGGCTGGGAAGACCCCGCTCTCAAGCCCTGGGCGCACCGCTTCCTGGAAAGATCGGTCGAAGCACTTAGAAACCTGAAAACGTGAAACGTGATGTGCTAAATAGAGTCTCTCCATATGTAGCACAGTCTTTAACGAGCCGAATCACGTTTCGGAAAGCGGAGCGATAGTGAAAATATCCTACAAACAATACGCCCAGCTACTGGGCAAGTACCTGCGGCCACAGATGCCGATGGTGGCGTTGCTGGCGGTACTACTGTTCGGCAATATAGGGCTGCAACTTT
>JBBSIK010000330.1:0-4156 GCA_038232115.1 Chloroflexia bacterium | reverse complement strand
CCTCCACGCACACGGGCGAAATTGCAAATCCAGGTAGTAATCTCCAGGTCTCTTCCTGGTCGCACAGGAGTAGCCAACAACAGAGTCATGCGCCGTATCACCCACGCCGAGTTGTTCTTCCGGTGGAACTCGCTGCCATAACCCGCATCCGCTGCCGCGTCTACAGCCGATTGCTCCAGATAACGTAACATGCCGGCAGCAGGCAAATACCCCCAGGCATCGCTTTCGTAGCTACGTACTTTCAATTGCCAGCGATATTGTCTCAAGTTCCTGGTCCGAAGTCTGAGTTGAAAGTTGGAAGTTCAAGGCAGCGCGTGCTCCTCTATAGCATACACGAAAACCAGCTACTCAGCAGCCTAAGGCTGACCGTAAACAGGGCGACCGCAAAGCCGGTTTTGCCGAGATGATGGATGGTGCATGATAATTGTCCGCGAGAACATAACAGTCTAGATGCACCCTTCCCGTATGCGCGGCTTCGTCTCCTCATCATCCACAGGCGGGTATATAATGTTTGGGGTTCATAACGGGTACTAGGGGAAATGGAGTGCCATCGTATGCCGCCAGCCAACGACAGCGACCTTTCGGGTCGCGCAGACCAACTTGTGCTTACTATAGACGTGGGTTCATCGTCGTTTCGGACCAATCTGTACACCCGCGATGCCCATCCTGTCGAGGGGTGTGCTGCGCAAACGCACTATGCAACCCTGACAACGGCGGACGGTGGGGCCGAGATAGACCCAGACTCGTTGCTCGACAAGATATTCGCCGCCATAGACGAGACTTTGCACGCTGCGAGTGAACGGGCTGGCATGGTGGCAGGTGTGGGCATGTGCTCGCTGGTGTCGAACGTGATGGGCATTGACGCACAGGGCAGGCCAACCACGCCCATCTACACGTGGGCCGACACTCGATGTGCCTCTGAAGCCGCCGATTTGCGCGCCTCCCTCGACGAAGCCGCCATCCATGAGAGGACCGGCTGCTACATCCACACATCCTACTTGCCTGCTCGCCTCGCCTGGTTGCAGCACACCGCGCCCGATGTCTATGCTCGTACAGTCATGTGGATCACTATGGGCGACTGGCTCATGCTGCACCTGTTCGGGCGCACCGCACAGAGCCTGTCCGTGGCATCATGGAGCGGGCTGCTCAACCGGCACAACCTGGATTGGGACGCCGAATGGTTGGGCTATCTCGGCCTCGGTAGGGAGAAATTGCCGCCGTTGGTGGACGTTGCAGAGGGCATCAGCGGTCTTCGAGCAGAGTATGCATCCAGATGGCCGGCTCTGCGGGACGTGCAGTGGTTCCCATGTGTGGGCGATGGGGTGGCAAGCAATATCGGGAGTGGGTGCTGGGAGCCGGATGCGGTGGCTGTGCAGGTGGGCACGAGCGGCGCAATGAGAGCCTTGCTCCACGGCGAGGTGTCCAATGTGCCCCAGGGGCTATGGTGCTACCGGCTCAGCGGCGATGCGGCGTTGCTTGGAGGCGCGCTTTCCGAGGGCGGCAATGTATTTGCGTGGCTGCGGGACACACTTCGCATCGCCGACTGGAACGCGCTGGAGAAAGAAGCCGCCAATCTGCCTCCCGACTCTCATGGTCTCACCCTGCTGCCGTTCGTAGCGGGTGAGCGAAGTCCAGGCTGGAACCCCGCCGCCCGCGCCACAATCAGCGGCCTTTCGCTCACCACCACGCCGGTTGACATAATCAGGGCAGCGCAGGAGGCCATAGCGTATCGTTTCGGACTCATCTACGACCAACTGCTGACGGCGCTGCCACCACTGCGCTCTGTGATAGCCAGTGGTGGCGCGCTCCTGAACACGCCCGGCTGGATCGGTATGCTGGCCGACGTGCTGGGCACCCCCGTGACGGCTTCGGGTGAGCCGGAGGCCAGCTCAAAGGGTGTGGCGCTGCTTACGCTGCACTCGCTAGGCATCATAAAGAGCTTTGGCGAGGTGCCGGTATCGCTCCATGAGACGTATGCGCCGGACATGAAGAGGCACGCGATATACAGGCGGGCGATGACGCGACAGCAAGGCATGTACGAGGAGTTGGGGGGAAGTAGCACAAGTGCAAGCACAGGAACAATCTCGCCCTGCGACTGAAGTCGCCGGATGGGCTGGCATACCAAATCGTGTTAGCCCGCCTGTTGCTATTGCCCATCCTGTGTGCTATCATTTGGTACAGAGCACGATTCCCGCAACCAGCAGCTCGATATTGTGGAAAAGAGAGAGTACCCAGCCTTTGGAACCACGCACCTCATACTGGCACGTCCACCCCCGCATACCTGCCGAACAGGTAATCCGAGTTCAGCGTGAACTCGCCCATCTGGGCCTCACACCCATTATGGTGCAACTCCTAGCTAACAGGGGCTTTACTGAGCTTGACGACATCTCTACCTTTGTAGAGCCGCAGGATATCTCCTTGCACCCCGATCCCACGATGCTCGCGGGCATGCAGGCGGCTGTGGATAGGATTTGCGTGGCGCTGGACAACGGTGAGAAGATCGTGGTGTACGGAGATTACGATGCCGACGGGGTGACCTCCACTGCGCTGCTGACCACTGCTCTTCGCCATTTCGGGGCAGATGTTGAGCCTTATATCCCCAATCGTATGAGCGAGGGCTACGGGCTTAACCCCAACGCCGTGCGCGAAATCGCCGCCAGGGGCACGAAGCTGCTTATTACGGTGGATTGCGGTATATCGGGAAGACATGAGGTAGCTGAGGCCCACCTGGCGGGACTCGATGTCGTTGTTACCGACCATCACCATTTGCCCTCCGACCTGCCGGAGGCCACAGCCTGTATCAACCCCAGGCAGGTCGTAGCGGGCTGCGAGTGCTACCAGGAGCTTGCGGGTGTGGGCGTGGCCTATCAACTGGTGCGGGCGCTGGTGAAGCGCCGTGGCAAACCAAAGCGTTTGAGAAACAAGGACCTGCTCGGACTGGTGGCGATAGGCACAGTGGCCGATGTGGTGCCTCTCAAGGGAGCCAACCGCTCGCTGGTGCAACAGGGTCTTGCAGCCATACCGGAAAACAGCCTGCCTGGATTGCGCACGCTGCTCGAATATGCCGGCCTCAAGCCTGGGGCGATTGATACCGACCGCGTGGGCTTCGTGATCGGGCCGCGCCTGAATGCCGCCGGTCGCATGGAAGATGCCAGCACTGCCTACAAGCTCCTCATGACCGAAAGCGCGCGCGACGCACGGGAGCTAGCACAGAAGCTAGAAGCGCAGAACCGCCGTCGCCAGGCGATGATGAACTCCATCGTCGAGCAGGCCAAAGAGCGCGCCCGCCGCATGGACGACGGCACAAAGGTGCTGGTATTGGCCGATCCTGATTGGCCTTCGGGCCTGGTGGGGTTGGTGGCATCGAGGCTCGTAGAAGAGTTTGGCCGTCCTGCGCTGGTGATCGAGCAGGGAGAAGAAGAGAGTCGTGGTTCGGGCCGCAGCATCCAGCACTTCAACATGGTGGAAGCCCTGACGGAGCTTAGTGATCTGTTTGTGAAGTTCGGCGGGCATAGCGCGGCTGCCGGCTTCACCATAAAGACCGCCAACATAGAGGAGCTACGCCGCCGCCTTCACGACATATGCGACGCGCAATTGCAGGACAGCCACCTCAAGCCCAGCATCAGTGTGGATGCCGAGCTATCTATAGGCCACGTAGACGATGAGATGCTGCGCCACCTCAACCGGATGTCCCCATTCGGGTCGGGCAATCCTTCGCCCGTTTTCATGGCAAGGGGTGTGCCTGTGGTGAGTGTGTCTACCGTAGGAGATAATGGTGCGCACCTCAAGTTAGTAGTCGCGGACCGCAGCAACGGTCAGACCGGCCAGCCACTAGAAGCGATAGCCTTTCGATACGGCCATATGGTCGAAACCGTCAAGCGGCGCGGCGCAGTTGACCTGGTCTACTCCATCGAACGCCGCGAATGGAAAGGCGACTCGCACCTGCAACTACGGGTGAAGGACATGAGTTGTGCGTGATTCTGAAACGTAACCCATCCTAATCATTGCGCGTACTTTGAGTCTTGGCGTCTTGGCGTTCCCGTCTCTTCACGTTTCAGAGCTACGTAGTAAAATAACCTATGGGCCTACTCCGTCCTGTCGCGCTCGGCTTGCTGCTCCTGGCTGTGCCTATCCTCCTGCTGTATATGTTGCGGTT
>JBBSIK010000329.1:0-4156 GCA_038232115.1 Chloroflexia bacterium | reverse complement strand
TGCCCATACTGCACTACAGCCACCCGGCCGAGATCGAGACCTCTTTCCTGCGGGTGTTACTCGTCGTGCGTAATCTGGTGGCGACCTTGCGCTTCGGGCTGGGAGGGGACGAAGGCCGCAAGTGGAGCGAGGACCCGCGCGTGCAAGACCTCGAAGACACCCTGTTTTATACTCTATTTACGCTCGGCTCTTCGCTGCACCTGCCCCTGGCAGCCCACAGCAACAACGAGCAGCGCATGCAGGTTTTGGACGACGACTTCTGCAAGCTGGTGGACCTCTTAGCCGCGTTACGCTTGCCGACTCACGACCCCAGTACGCTCTCCCGCAGTGGCACAAGAGAGATAGACCATGCCCAGGACCGATACATGCGCTTCTATCAGGCGAGCGACACCTCGGTGATGAGCTATATGCGCAATAGTGGTTACACCTCCGCCGAGGCTCTACGCACCGCGCCCAGGCCCGAGCGTTTGGTGCGTGAGTTGGAAGCCGAGGCAACGGCAGAAGCTCAGGCACAGGAGGCGGAAGTAAAGTGACTATGTCCACGCTACTACTTAAAAACGCACGACTGCTCGTGTCTATGGACGATGCCGCAAACGCCTGGCCGGACGGGGGCATCTACATAGAAAACAATGTTATCCGGCAAGTCGGCCCCACATCTGATTTGCCTCAGACGGCAGACAAGATGATAGATGCAAGCGGTATGCTGGTGATGCCCGGCATGGTCAATACGCACCACCATTTCTATCAGACCCTCACCCGCAACGTGCCAGCAGCCCAGGACGCTAATCTGTTCGACTGGCTGGTGACGCACTATCCGATCTGGGCGGGCCTCACTCCTGAAGCGATTTATATCAGCAGCAAGATCGCAATGGCCGAGCTTATGCTGTCGGGCTGCACCACATCGAGCGACCATACCTATATCTGGCCCAACGGCGCACGCATAGACGACCAGATCAGGGCAGCCGGGGAGATGGGCTTCCGCTTCCACGCGGCGCGAGGCTCTATGTCGGTCGGCGAATCGAAGGGGGGTTTGCCGCCTGACAGCGTGGTCGAGGACGAAGCCGCGATCCTACAAGACTCCCGGCGCGTGCTGGAGCAGTATCACGATGCGAGTCGCCATTCGATGCTGAGGATAGTGCTGGCTCCGTGCTCGCCTTTCTCGGTATCGCCCAACCTGATGCAGGAGAGCCTGGAGATGGCACGGGCGTACGGGGTACATGCGCACACGCACCTGGCCGAGACGCTGGACGAGGAGAGATACTGCGTAGAGACGTTTGGCCGCACGCCCGTTCAGCTTGCGGAAGACCTGGGCTGGGTTGGGCAGGACGTGTGGCACGCACACATGGTACACCCACATGAGGACGAAGTAACGCGCCTGGGCCAGACCGCTACAGGCGTGGCCCATTGCCCCACGTCGAATATGCGGCTCGCGTCCGGTGTAGCTCCAATACGCACTCTGCTGCGGGCGGGCACAAGAGTGGGGTTGGGAGTGGATGGTTCTGCCTCTAATGATGGCTCGCACATGCTGGCCGAAGCCCGGCAGGCGATGTTGCTCCACCGAGTCACAGGCGGTCCTGACGCTATGACCGCAAGGGAGGCGCTCAGGCTGGCGACCAGAGGAGGGGCCGAAGTGCTGGGCCGCGATGACATAGGCTATCTCGCCCCCGGTATGTCGGCGGACTTCATCGGCTATCGTCTCGACACCATTAGCCTTGCGGGGGGAGCTGTCCACGACCCTCTAGCCTCTATAGTCTTCTGCCACCCCCCGAACGTGGACCTCTCCGTCATCAACGGCCAAATCCGAGTACAAGACGGGCACCTGCTGGACGTAGACGTACCCATGCTGGTCGAGCAGCACAACCAGATTGCACAGGCGCTGGTGGAAGGCGGCTAGGGGCTAAGGGTCAGGAGATGAAACCGCAAAGACAGCAAGAACGCGCCAAGATTATAATAGGGGTTCTTCCCTGGCCCCAGCCCCTTAATCCCCGGCCTCCTCGAACGTAATGTCCTGCGCACCTTCCCATAGCACCAGTTTGCCCATGGCAGGTAGCTGCTCCTGGCCTTCGGTGAGGGTGAGGAAGTGGTTGGCAGCCAACTGGCCCATTTTGGCGGCGAAGCAAGAGCTGCCATAAGCGAACAAAATCTCGGTCTCGCTGAAGCCGCCGGGGTAAAAGAGGATGTCGCCTCGAGATGGATAGCTGGTGTGGTTCTCGAACTCGACGCCCAGTTTGAAGTCGCCAAGCGGTATCCAGCACGCCTCGCCGCTCCAGCGACAGTGTATGATGCGCTGGCGGTATGGAAGCAGCTTACTGAAAGCGGCGCAGGTCTCCGGTGCTTCCTTCCCTAGCATACGCGCTTTGTACACGAAAGGACCGACGGTGATTTTCAGGTGTCTCAAGTGGTACGATCCTCCTACTAATGACGGAGTGATGAGGACTGAGGGCGGGGATAGAGTACGGAACGCTCCCCACTCAGTCCTCAGTCCTCAGTCCTCATACCTTCGTTGTGGATTGCCGCCAGCACCCGCTCAGGCGTCATCGGCTGCTGGGAGAGCCATACGCCGGTGGCATCGTGGATGGCGGTAGCGATGGCGGGGGTGAGCGGCACGAGGGGCATCTCGGCCATGCCACGCGCTCCGTATGGGCCGTTCGGGTCGGCTAGCTCCATGATGACGGGCACTATCTCGGTGGGCATGTCGAGCGCGGTGGGCAGCAGATACGTGCTGAAATAGGGCGTGAGCACGTAGCCGTCACGCATCTGAAAATTCTCCAGCAGGGCATAGCCAAGCGCCTGCGCCAGACAGCCCTCGATCTGCCCCTCCACCTGTTGCCTGTTCACCGCCTTGCCCACGTCATGCACGCTGATTACTTTCAGCACCTGCACCTGCCCCGTCAGCGTGTTCACCTCGACCTCCACCGCCTGTGCCGCGTAGCCGTAAGCGTAGTTGGGCACGCCCGCGGTGGTCTCCTCATCGAGGCCAGTGGTGGAAGCTGGGCGAAACTGCACTTTGGCGCGTGCCGGGCGCTCACCGGCGTTCCATTTGGCTAGTGCTTCTTTGGCGGCGTCATGCACAGCCCTGCCACCCATGTAGGTCATGCGCGAGGCCGAGGCGCTACCTGCGTTAGGGGCCGCGCTGCTGTCGTCGGTCACCATCTCGATGAGGGGCGCTTCGCCGCCCTCCGGCCTCTCGAACGGCAAGCCCAGCGCCTCAGCTGCTATCTGGCGCAAAATCGTGTGCGCGCCCTGCCCCACCTCAGCCGCACCGATGCGCACCGTGGCATGCTCTATCCGCTCGCTACCGTATATCTCGACCTCTGCGGTGGACTGCTCCGGATAACCGAATGAATAGCCGATATTCTTCATGCCGCACGCGATACCCACCCCGCGACGCAAGTGCGGTTCTCCAGGTTGCAGTCGTGAGCCGCCGTAATTGAGCCGCGACGTGGCTTCCTCGACGCAACGCTCCATCACCGGCAAGGCACTCACGCCGGGCGGCAAGGGGTTCTGGGATGGCTCGATGCTGCCTTCGCGGTAGATATTGAGGCGGCGCATCTCTATCGGGTCAATGCCGAGGGAATATGCAAGGCGCGTGACCATGCTCTCACACGCGAATTGGGCCTGGGGCGCGCCGAAGCCACGAAAGGCCCCGCACGGTACGTTATTTGTATACACGGCGTATCCGTCTACCGTGATGTTAGGTATCTCGTAGCACCCACCGGCGAGCAGGCAGGCGATCTTGAGCACCTCCATACTGGTGGAGGCATACGCGCCCCCATCGGCCAGCAGTTCAGCCTGCATACCGACGATTTTGCCCTCTTTGGTCGCGCCCCACCGGCAGCGTATCGTGATGGGGTGCCTCTTGTGGTGGGCCACCATCGATTCTTCTCGGCTCCAAATCATGGCGACGGTGCGCTTGAGCTTCCACGCCGCGAGCGCCAAAAGATGCTGTATGGACAGGTCTTCACGTCCGCCAAATGCGCCACCTATCGCCGCGTACCGGACGACGACATCTTCCTCCGACAGTTGCAGTATATCGGCTATCTGCCGCCGGTCTTCATGCAGCCACTGGCCCGCCGTCTCTATCACCACCCTGCCGTGCTTGTCTATGTAGGCAATGCCCGCTTCCGGCTGCAAATACGCATGTTCCTGCCACGAC
>JBBSIK010000328.1:0-4179 GCA_038232115.1 Chloroflexia bacterium | reverse complement strand
CGTTTCTCCGACAAGGTCAGCCGGCCCTGATGCGTGGGCCTCGTTTCGTGTTCCGTCTGTGATTGTGGGGACGCTTATACATAGCTACTCTGACGCTGGTATAATAGGCCCATGTAAGCAGTAAGAACCGGTATGAAAGGCGGAGACTTTGTATGCCACAGATGATGATGTGGAGCCAGTTCGAGGACTTGTACAGGGGCCAGGCGACGGACGGGGCGGTGATCACCGTGGCCGACGATGCCATGCGGCTGACGCAGAAGAAAGCGGGCAACAGCGTATATGAGGCCGACTGGTGGCTGGAGACTCTGACGCGGGTGCTGGAGCACTGGGGCGTCTACTGCAAGCGTTGGGTTGATCCGGCCAGCCAGGTGCCCCGCCTCCACTTCAGCCTGGGCGACCCCCAGCCCGATAGACAGCCCACCGGCTCCCTCTCGGCGCGCATCATGTCGGGGCCTTTGGATCGAAATAAGCGTGGATAGGGGTAGCGGCCATTAGCATTTGATACCGTGGACGAGGGATGAGGAACGAGGGACGATATAGAAGGCTGCTCCCATCGTCCCTCGTCCCTGTTCGTTATTAGCAGTCAATGATCCAGGCTATAATATCCTTATGTATGCTCCTACCCCCATTCCGCAGCCTTCTCCGGGGAGAGCGCGCTTGCCTGCAAGAACTTTTGTATGAGTATTTCTTCTGCCCAACAATGCGACGACATGCCCGATACCGCCAGTAGACTGGAACGCCGGTGGCTGGCAGGCATAATAGCTACATATTTTCTCCTGAGCTTCTTTTACAATATAATTACGCCTATCGGGGAAGGCTACGACGAGCGAGACCATATACGCTACGTGGAGCACCTGGTGCGCTTCGGGTCGTTCGCGCCGATTAGCGTGGGCGGCTCTCAAATGCCATATACCCTTGAGGCGAAGCAACCTCCCGGCTACTATCTGCTTAACGCCGGGCTGATGCTGGCGCTGGGGCGGTACGGCAAGCAGCTAGCGCCGGAGCTTGAGCGGAACCCTAACGGTCCGAGCTTTGGGGTGAACTCCCCCGAATGGTTCCTTCACCCTCCCGTGCCGAACGACCTCCTGCCGTGGACGTATATCATGCGGTTTGTCAGTACGCTCCTGGGGGCAGGGACGGTATTGCTGGCGTTTGCTACGATACGTGAGGTCTTCCCCTCGCCTGAGCACAGGCCACTGGCTTTGTGTGCCGCTGCTACGACCGCTCTGCTGCCTACGTTTACCTTCGTGTCGTCCACGGTCAATAACGACAACCTGGCCTCGCTGGTCGGGGCGGCGCTATCTTACTGGCTGGTGCGAGTGTTGCGGCGGGGGACGACTTTGCTGGATGGAGTAGCTCTGGGCCTGTTAGCGGGGCTTGCCCTACTGAGCAAAATGAGCACCCTGGGATTCCTGCCGGTAGTGTTCCTTGTGCTCCTTTTGAATAGGCGTAGGCGACCGCGCAAGGATAGTCTGGGCGATTTTCAGCCTGACCAGCCGAATAGAAGTAACCTTGCTTCGCGCACCCTACGAAGTTTAGGCCCCAGATTGCTGACCGCGCTGTTGGCTTTGGTTCTGGACTTCCTTGTATCGGGTTGGTGGTACGCGCGCAACCTGATGGTATACGGTGACGTGTTTGCTCTAAAGGCAGTAAATCAGATGGCGGCTGCGGTGCTGATGAACACGCCTCCCACGTCTGAGCCGGTTGTCCATAGCAGCCGGCTGGTACAGCTGTTCATGGTGCTGGGGACTCACTATGGCGCGTTCGGCTGGGTGACCGTGAAGGCCCCGTTGATATTGTGGCTGGTTTACATGGCACTGTTGCTGGTGGCTTTCCTCGGGCTTGTCGTAGTGCTTGCGCGGCGGATGTTAAGCAGCATACAGGTCGCTCAGGTTGCGGTAGCCGGGCTTGTCGTATTGCTACTTTATGGCGCTATGGTTTACAACAACATTGGTCAGGGGCGGCTCCTTTTTCCGGCTATAGCCTTTACAAGCCTCTTGATCGCCCTGGGCACGTATGGCGCTTTCGGCCTGTTAGCCAGAAACAAGGGCGCGCACGCTAACGCCACTGCCGCCGCGATTCTCTGGACCGCCTTCTTAGCTATAACTAACGCCTACTGCCTGTTCGCCGTCTTGCTACCTGCCTGGTATCCGTAGGGGTTATGGGCTAGGGGCTAGTAGGAGACGGAAACGCCAAGACGCTAAGAACCACGCCAAGATATAAGAAGGGTTTCTTACTAGCCCCTGGCCGGAGTAGGCCGCATCATGTTTCACGTTTCACGTTTCAGACCCGTTTCACGTTTCAGAACCCCGTTCAAACGTCTGCTTGTCCCGCTTGAGCACCGTCTTGTACATGTCTCTCATCTGCTGCTTGGTGAGGCGCTTGCCGCTCTCGAAGTATTCTATTGCTACCTGCCCTATCGCCCACGTGCCCAGGGCCGCTATACCCGCTGCCAAAGCCCAGCCTCCCGCAGGTAGCAATTTGGCACCCTGCTGTGCCAGGTAGCGGAAGGCCAGGCCGCCCGCGATGGTGGTGATTAGCTCTTTGGCGTGACTGGCCGTTAGCGACTCGCCGTATATGGCGGCTATCCTCAGCACCATGCGCGCCTGGGTGGTCAGCAGCACGGGGATGTCTATGAACGGCACCGGCTCTGCTCCGACCGCTGTATTAAGTATAGAAGATTGCCTCACTATTTTGCCCGCCATTGTGCGGCGTACCTGAGGCAACTCTCGCCCTATCGCCACGGCCAAATCCGGCAGCGCATCAACCAGTGCGGGCAGTAGCTTCTCGGCCACGTTGGTGCCCTTCTTCGCTGAAACGGGTATCACCGGCACGCCCAGTCCCTGCGAGGCATCCTCTGCCACTTTGGTGTAGTCCTTGCCGAGCAAGTCTATCTTGTTTAGAGCCACAACCACCGGACTGTGCAGACTCTGGAGGTAGGCCAGCAGGTCGGCGTCGCCCTGGCGCAGCCCCGCCCCGGCGTCCAGAAGCAGAAGCACCGCATCAGCAGACTGTGCGGCCTGGCCCGCGATGCCGGCATGGTCCGTGCCTCCCACTTCCCCGAAGCCGGGCGTATCCACCAGCACGAATGGACCTACCTGCTGCTGCACGGTAGTCTTTGTAGTGCCGGGCACCGGGCTTACCGCCGACACATCCTTGCCCTCAATCAGGTTGAACAGGGTAGACTTGCCCGAGTTGACCGGTCCCACTATGGCAAGCCGTGCCGTCGCCTCCCGCCGCACACCTTCCCTTAACTCGTCCCAGTCGAGTTGGCGCATCATATTACGCAGGTCGTTCATCAATAGAGGTAGCTTCACCGCAGTGGGTGTGCGACCCGGTAGTTGGTTACGCATTTCGGTCTCTCTCCTCGAGGGCTTGGTAGTTGGGGAGCATCGCTCATTGCCCAGAGTCACTAAAGATGCTCTGCCCCATGGCCAGCCTTGTGCATGGACTGTGCCGTTGCCGATTAATATACGCAGCTATAGCCATTATGGGTCGCAAGACTGTACTGGTCGGGGGGTTGTGTCAGGGCACGAGCTTTGTTATAGTCAGGATGCCATGTTGTTGCAGAACGCCCTTCGTAATAAAATGCTCTTGAGTACGGTAGTCGTACTTGTGCTAGGCTTCTGGTTGGGTGGTTCCTTCCTTTTCAATCCGCAGCCCGTGTCTGACGTTCTTCCTCTCAGTGTTCAAGCCACACCGGCAGCGCGTGAGAGTGCAGGCAACGGGGCGCAACACGAAGTATCACCTGCCCAGGCCCTTTCCTCAACACCTGTTGAGGTTGCCGCCGTTCACCTACAACTGCCCTTTAGCAGTGCATCGGGGATCGCTACCGAGTCTGCTACGTCTGCTACCGAGTTTGCTATTGGGCCTACTATTCCTCCCATTGGACCTACGGTAGAGCACGCTATCGCGTTTGGCACTGAACAGGCTCCTCGGTCCGCTACCGTTACGGCGCTACCTGCCCTGGCGACAACTGCCATCACTATCGCGGGGCAACTTGCTGCCGCTCCACTGCCCACCAGGCCACCAACTGCCACGCCCATCCCATTTGATGGCACGCCGGTACTGCCCACAGGAGCCAAGTACGGCGTCCACAATCCAAACGTGCCTGGCCGTGTGGTGCGTATCGTCGCGCCCAGTATAAAACTGGACACAAAGGTGTACGAGGTATATGGG
>JBBSIK010000327.1:0-4184 GCA_038232115.1 Chloroflexia bacterium | reverse complement strand
GCTTGCGCTGCCGCATACACGGTCCTGGGAGCAGGCAAGGCAATTTATCCAGGCTCTGATGCAAGAGAACCCCGCTATAGGCAAAAGAACATGGAGCCGAGACGAGCTTTATGACCGCAATGTTCTTCGTGGATACTAACGTACTGGTCTATACTTATGACACAAGCGGGCCGGTGAAACAGTCGCTGGCGTTCCTGGCTAATGCAAAGTCGTGTATATAGCAATCAACAGCACCCAAGCAGCACTTTGTCATTCCTCACTACATTCGGAATCGGGTAGGTATGCGACAGTGCGGAATTAGAGAAAGTAAGCGGTAAGATTGCAACTGTGTACAAGGGCCAAGCGATTCCTCACTGCGTTCGGAATGACAATGTGCTGCTTGGGTACTCAACCCCTACCGAGAGCGACTTTGCATCAGCCCTGCACTGGCGTTCCCCTTGATTGACACCCTGGCTACTCATAGAGGCAAGAAGAAGGGGTCAGTGACAGATCCTTCTTCTCGCCCTCAGATGCCTCGCCTTCGTGCCTACTCCACGTTCGGCCCCGCGATAGAGGCCACATAGTTCTGCGAAGAAAGGCGGCGGCGGGCCACTTCGTTCACTACCTCCGGCGTGAGCGCGTTGATGATGGCCGGGTAGCGCGTGATATAGTCGAAGCCGAGGTTGTAAAGCTCCATTTCGAGGATCGAGCGCGAGATGCCATCGCTGGTCTCCAGGCGTAGGGGGAGCACGCCGGTCATGTACCGTTTGCCCCCCTCCAACTCCTCCTGCGGAATTAACTCGGTGCGTATCCGCTCGATTTCGCCCTTGATACTGCTTATGGCCTTGTTCACATTGGCCGGGTTGAGGCCGGCGCGCACGGCCCACGGCCCAGCACCCAGGCCCGCCTCGAAGCCGGAACCGGCGTAGTATGCCAACCCCTGCTCGTCGCGTACGGTCTTGCCCAGCCTACCCATGAGGCCGATGCGTCCGAGCAGCAGGTTCATCAGGTCGAAGGCATAGTAATCAGCGTCGAAGCGGCGCATCGAGGGGAAGCCCAGCACCAGGTCGTTCTGCGTCTTGCCCGGCACGAAGCGAAACTCGCGCTTCTCCCCTTCCGGCTGCTGCACATCGGGTATGCTGTACGGCTCGACTTCACCCGCTGCCCGCCAGCCACCAAACAGTGTGCTTACCCGGCTCACGATGTCGTCGGGGTCAACGTCGCCTACCACCACCATGATGGCGCGGTCGGGGCGGAAATACTTCGTGTAGAAGGCCAGCATATCGTCGCGCTGAATGTTATCCAGCGTATTGAGGAAACCCACGGTGCGGTTGTGAAACGGGTGCGAAGGTGGGTAGAGCGCCTGTCTGAACGCCATCTCGGCCATTGAGCCGGTATCGCTCTCCATCTCGACGAGGCCGGTGCGTATTTGCAGGCGCAACTTCTCCAGTTCGACTTCGGGGAACGACGGCTGTAGCGATACCTCGGCCAGCGTCTCAAGCAAAAAGCCGGTATCTTCTTTGAGTGCCCTGCCGCCCGCCTCCATCAGCGTCTGCCCAGCGTCTACGCCCACCGACGCACCACGCCCTTCCGTATCCTCGTTCAACTGCTCGAAACTGCGACGTTCAGTGCCTCGCCTGAGCGCCCTGATTGCGAACGATGCCAGGCCCGACTTGTCATCGGGGTCGAACATCGCCCCGCCCTTGACCGAGAGACGCGCCGTGAACGATGGCGTAGTGGGGTTGGGATAAACAAGCACGATCATCCCGTTGTCGAGCACGCGCCTCGTGATCGTATCGGGGCCTAGACCCCTGGTTGCTCTTTCTGCTACAGTTGGCATCTTAGCTCTCCACTCCTGCCGCGACTCCGTCCTGCGATCCCTCGCCCACACTCTCGCTGTCTCCTTCCGCCGACGGTATGTACCAACCGACTGTGCGGTTGCTCTCCCCGAAATACTGTTGGGCCACACGCTGTACCTCTACGGGCGTGACGGCTGCCAGCTTGTCGAGCGCCTCGTCGTACACATCCGCCGTGTGTATGCTCTCCAGGAAGCCAAACATATAAGCCTGGCTCGACACGCTGTCGGCGGAATAGATGAACTGCGCTCTCGACTGGCGGATCGCTTTGTCAAGCTCATCTTGCACAATCTCACCGGCTTGCAGCTTACGCACTTCGTCCAAAAGGCCAGCTTCGATCTTGCGTAGCGCACCCTCGTGGTCGTCAGTGGGCCGTGCGCTGCCGCCCAGCATGAACAGGTAGGGGTCCTTGTGCAACGCGAAATAGGAGCCTGCGCTCACCGCGATCTCGGTGGCTACCAGTGCCTTGTACAACCTGGCCGAGTGACCCAGCCCCGCCCCGCCAAAACCCAATGGCTTGGCACCCGATAGCAGCGCATCAGCCACCATCAGGGGATATATATCGGGGTGAGAAGCCGCCGGCGTATGGTACACGATCTGCACCTGCGCAGTGGCCCCTGGATGGGTCACCAGAACCCGGCGCTCGCCCTTCTGCTCAGGCTCCGTACCGCGCACATCGGGGAGATTGCTGCTAGGGTCATACGCACCGAAGGAGCTTTCCAGCTTCCCTATCAGTTCGTCTGTATCAAAATCACCCACGACTACTACGGTCGCGTTGTTGGGCGCGTAGTAAGTCTTATAGTGGTTGTACAGATCGTCGCGGGTCATGGCAAGCAGGTCCGACTTCCAGCCGATGATGCCATTGCCGTAAGCATGCACCTTGTAAGCTGCCGCCGACACTTCCTCGTTGAGCAGGTAGTCAGGATCATTCTCGTGTCCCTCACGCTCCGATATTATGACCGTGCGCTCTGAGATCACTTCCACCGGGTCGAACAGCGAGTTGACCATGCGATCTCCTTCAATACGCAGGGCAAGGTCCAGGCGGTCGGAGGGCAACGTCTCGAAGTAGGTGGTCCAGTCATCCGAGGTAAAGGCGTTCAGGGTGCCGCCGTTTTCAGCGACCATCTGCATTATCTGCCCTTTGCCGAGCGTCTGTGTGCCCTTGAACTGCATGTGCTCGACCCAGTGCGAGATACCCGTGATACCGATATGCTCATCACGAGCGCCCACTCGGTACCACACCCAGAAGGACACAACCGGCGCGGCATGCACTTCTTTGGTTATCAGCTTGAGGCCATTTGCGAAGGAGTGCCGCCGAAAGCTCGTGGCTCGACCTTCCTTGCCCTCCTGCGAGGCAGAGCCATTCTGCGAAGCCTTGCCGTTGGGCGACGTTGCAATTGCGTCTGTCGTTTCTAACTCAGTATTGCTCATTCTATACATTTCTCCTGTTATAGACGAATAGAACCATATTTGTTCCATTATAACCGACGTGTCATATTGGAGGTACTTACCTTCGGCTGTGGCGCGAAATAAATAGCAAGGCATAAGTCCGAGGTAGTGGCTAATAATCTGAAACAAAAGAGGCGTATATCGGGCGTTACTTACTGGCCTCCCAGCCTTGACTTTTCACCTATTTGCGCGTATAATTAGAACGAGAGTTCGATTATGAGGCTGTACGACAAGCTTTGTCCGTGCGGCATAAAGTGAGCAATGAGATGAGTAGAGACAACCTGAAAATAATGACCAACAGACCCGCTATCAGCCATGAGCAGGCCGCCGAAGTGCTGTTCAACTGCGCTTCCCTCCTGCAGATGGCCGGGGCCAACGAGTATCGCATAGCACACTACCGCGACGCCGCCCGCAATATCATGAGGCTCGGTCCGCTTGCGCTGGAAGCTGTACTCGACGAAGAGATGTGGCCCAAGCTTGGTTTGGGCAAGCGGCTGGGCAGCAAGATACGCGAGCTAGTGCGCGAGGGCGCGATGCAGTTCTATGTCGAGCTACGCGCCGACCTGCCGCCCGCTGTAGACCGGCTCATGAGCGTGAACGGCGTCGGGCCCAAACTGGCTATGCGCTTGCACAAAGAGCTTGGGGTGAACACGCCTTTAGAACTGGCACGAGCCGCGCGTGACGGCCAAGTATCCAAACTGCGAGGCTTCGGCCCCAGGCGGCAGGCGGCTTACGCCCGCATCATGGGGCCGAACCCACCCACTAACCCCGCTCAAGGCGCAGTTCGCCTCCATCTGGTCGAGGACAGCGATCAGATGGATATGCCTGTTGCTGCATGATCTCGTTCCAATCTAATAGTATCGAAAAGAGCTATCGTCGAACAAGGATGGCTCTTTTCGT
>JBBSIK010000326.1:0-4196 GCA_038232115.1 Chloroflexia bacterium | reverse complement strand
CAACCACAGCGAGACAAAGATGCCCCAACGCCTACGTTACGGTAAAATCCTGACGTAGGGACTCATGATTTGGGACTCAAAGCTGATAACGAGGCTAATATCTCCGCCTAAAGTCGTATTGACAGCCCCATGGCTGGCTGCTATACTATGCCCAGATCAAACTTTACGTCTCTGTACGAACCTGTACGAAAGGAGCAAGCATAATGACACATACAGTCCTTGTCAGCACCGTCAGTGTGCTTCCAGATCGTATGGGGAGTTTGCCTGCTAACGCTTAGGCTCTTTTAGCCGCTTAGCCATGTGGCCGTAGGTGCTCCTCTTGCGCCTCGGCTTTTTGTTGCCCTGAGCAATCTCCTTGTTCTGCCCAACTCCTTGCCCCGTCTCCCTGGAAGCCTCTCTACTTCGCGCCCCGTCGGAAAACCCCGAACAGGGAATAGCTACTCGTCCAAGCGGCATATTTCAAGGAGAACACCCCAGCAATGCGCGTTAGCGATTACTTAGATTACCTGAACGATCTTGAGGAAGAAGAAACAGTCCCAGCGTCTCCTACCGCGAAGTCTGCTGGAGCGCCCAGGTCCAAGAAAAGCAAGAAAGAGATATTGTCTACCCTCGTAGAGAAGGTTGATGTCGCCAAGGGCGGATTTAATCCTACTTTCACAGGCTCGGAGCACGAGCGCGAGTGGATCATGGAGTACCTGAGCGGCTTTTACGAGGACCAGATCATAACCGATGTGCTGCGCCAGGTGAAGGGCGGCAAGGAAGCGACGGTCTACTGCTGCGCCGCGGCTCCCTCCACGGGTGTTGATCTGCTTGCAGCCAAAGTATACCGGCCTCGCATGTTCCGCAACCTGCGCAACGACTCGCTGTATAGGCAGGGCCGCGATGTGCTGGATAGCGCGGGACACGGTGCGTGGGGCCGCCGCCAGCTTGTGGCAATCAAAAAGCGCACCGACTTCGGCCAGGGGCTGCTTCATATGTCGTGGCTTGGCAACGAGTTCGCTACGATGAACTTGCTCTACAAGGCGGGCGTGTCTGTGCCCAGGCCATTTGCCCATAGTGAAAACGCCATTCTCATGGAGTACCTGGGCGAGGAAGGCGTGCCCGCCCGCGCCCTCCATAGCATCAACCTGGAAGCCGAGGAAGCACACCGTCTGTTCGACCGCCTCATCGAAAATATCGAGTTGATGCTAGCGAACGGGCGCGTACACGGCGACCTCTCGGCCCACAACATCCTCTACTGGCAGGGCGATGTCAAGATAATTGACTTTCCCCAGGCGGTGGACCCGATCATCAACGTCGACTCCTACGCCATCTTCTCCCGCGACGTGCTGCGCGTCTGCCAGTATTTCGCTCGTTTCGGCGTGGAGTCCAACCCCGCCGCGATTGCCCGTGACATGTGGCAGAGTTACCTGCCCGACTAAAGATAGTCGCCTGAGGAAGCGACCATGAGACTATGGTAACCAGGCAAAGCCCGCCAGCCCGCGTTCGTCCTGCAAGTGGGAACGTGGACTGGCGGGCTTTGCCTGTTTCGCCGGTTGCGCTGGAGTTTCGCAGCATTGCCTGGCACGGCATTTGCCACCACTTGCTAGCATAACCGTTGCTGAGTGGAGAAGTTATGCCCGCGATCCTACTGCAATCTGTCCATCATTTCATAGCTGTACTGGCCCAGGCCACGTCGGAAGCGGGTGCTGCCACTGGGCCAACGCCAGAAAACAACTGGCTGCTACAGTTATTCAAGGAAGGCACTTTTTATCTGGCGGCGGGTATCGAAGCGGGCGCGGGAATCATCATCGGCCTTGCAGCTATGCAGGCTATCTTTCTCTCGCTCTCCCTCTTTGCGCGTCGGGGCGTGGACCAGCAGGCGAAGGAAAACGTAAGACTGAACCTCGGCAGATGGCTGGCGGTGGCGCTTGAATTCGAGCTTGCGGCGGATATTTTGCGAACGGCGGTCGCCCCTACCTGGAGCGAGATCGGCCAGCTTGCCGCCATTATCATACTCAGGACCGCCCTCAACTACTTCCTGCAACAGGAGATAGACAAAGCCGCACAGCGAGAGAGCGACGTTTCACCTGCTCCTGTTCCTGCACCGACTCCGTCTACCTCAGCTTCAACTCCGCAGCCGGATGGCTTCATAGGCCGCATAACACGTAAATCGTAACACGTCAAGCGTATCTTTACACGTACTGCCGGTTACGCGACACGCAACATGATACACGCAACATGATACACGCAACATGATAATAGACTTCACGTTCTTGCGGCTGCTAATTGAGTTCACGGGTGCGTTGTTCATAGCGGGCTACGCTCTTGCGGCTATGATGGCGCTTGCCCGAACGCGAGACTTGGTACAAGCCCGCTTACTGCTGATAAGCGGTGTTCTGCTGGGCCTCGACATCAAGCTGGCTGCTACGTTGCTACGAACGATTGAGCTACACACGTGGGAGCAGATACTCACCTTCGCCAGTATCCTCGCCCTACGCACACTCCTCAAACGGGTGTTCGTCTGGGAGCGATCTCGCTTGCCGGGCCAAAGCCAGACTGTAGCGTGAGCCAGCTTGTACCCCCATCAGTATCGCCTTGGGGTTGGGTTATGCCAGTCGCAGGGATAGACCCGTGATAAATGAAGGACGATATTTGTCTGTGATACGTGCGAGCCTATCATAATGAGCTTTGTTCGGCCTTTGCGCCTTTGCGTTTTCGTCACCCAACACCATTTGGATCCGACCTGTTTGCTGCCTGCCCTCCCCTGTGATATGATTGTGAAGTTAGCCCGGAAGGAGACGTTTCCCACATGCAGACAGAAGAAAAGACCCAGGAGCCAACGAGCGACTTTCAGGCTCCGATTGTATACATGGACCAATTGAAAGATTACGAGGGGCAAACAGTCACCGTGCGTGGCTGGTTGATGCACCACCGCGATAAGAAGAAGCTGCAATTCCTCGTGCTGCGCGACGGCACCGGCACCGTGCAGGCTGTGGCCTTTATAGACGACCTGCCAGCTGAATCATGGGAGAAGATCGGTCTGTTGACACAGGAATCATCTGTGATAGTGACCGGCAGCGTGCGTAAGGACGAGCGTGCCCCAGGCGGTTATGAAATCTCGGTCAAGAACTTTGATATATTCCAGTTGGCCGACCCTGATTACCCTATCTCAAACAAAGAGCACGGCGTTGGTTTCCTCATGGAGCACCGACATCTGTGGCTGCGCTCGACCAAGCAGCGGGCTGTCCTACGCATCCGCGCCGAGGTGGTCAAGGCTGTACGCGACTATCTGGACAACAACGGTTACGTGCTGGTAGACACGCCAATCCTCACCCCCGCCGCCTGCGAAGGCACCTCCACCCTGTTCGAGACCGACTACTTCGGCACGCCCGCCTTCCTCGCCCAGAGTGGCCAGCTCTACAATGAGGCCGACATATTTGCGCTGGGCAAGGTCTACTGCTTCGGTCCCACCTTCCGCGCCGAGAAAAGCAAAACGCGCCGCCACCTGATGGAATTCTGGATGGTGGAGCCGGAAGCCGCATGGATGGAACTGCCCGGCCTGCTGGAGCTTGAACAGGGCTTTGTTAGCTACATCGTGCAAACTGTGCTTGAGAAGCGCAAGGCTGAACTTGAGGTGCTTGAGCGGGACGTTACCAAGCTAGAGAAAGTACTTGCGCCCTTCCCACGCATAACATATGACGAGGCATTGGACATCCTCAACAAGAGCGGTCTCAACGTCGAGTGGGGCGACGATTTTGGTGGCGACGAGGAGACGGTGCTGGCCTCGCAGTATGACCGTCCTCTGTTCATCACGCACTATCCCGCAAAGGCCAAAGCGTTCTACATGCAGCCCGACCCCCAGCGGCCCGAAGTGGTGCTCTGCGCCGACCTGATAGCGCCGGAGGGCTACGGCGAAATCTGCGGCGGCTCCCAGCGCATCCACGACCTCGCTCTCATAGAGCAGCGCATCAAAGAGCACGCCCTGCCCCGCGAGGCGTTCGAGTGGTACCTCGACCTGCGTAAGTACGGCTCCGTGCCCCACTCCGGCTTCGGTATGGGCATCGAGCGCATGGTGGCCTGGATTTGCGGCGTGCCCCATCTGCGGGAGACGATACCTTTTCCGAGGATGCTGGATAAGATTTACCCGTGAAACTCAATTACTAATACTAATACTAAAGGCATAAAATAAGCGAGGCGGCAATAAGGAGCCGCCT
>JBBSIK010000325.1:0-4199 GCA_038232115.1 Chloroflexia bacterium | reverse complement strand
CACCAGCCCCGGCATCGGCGCGGGTAAGATGGTCACGCCGCTCTGAGCGATGTGCTTCGGCGCGACCTTCTGCAAACGCCATTCTCGCTCGGTGAGTATCCTCATCTCGAACCGGTGACGCCACAGAACTACTCGATAGTGGTCCTCGTGTCGTTCGACATAGAGCTGATAGCTCTTGCCGTCGGCGAGAATCGAGTAGAGGCCTTCCCCGGTGGCGACGTTAGCATGGACGGGGGCAAAGTCAACTTCGATGGGCGTGCCTTCGCCCTCCTCGACCAGGGGCCTAACTATTGTCGCGCCATGCACCTGGGTAATGTCAAAGCCGATCTCTCGATCATCAAGCTGTGCGTAGTATCTTGGCATATCCTATCTCAGCCCGAATCGCCTGCCTGCACGCCGCCATGCGCTCAAGTCGCCGTCAGACTGCTGGGTTGCCGATCCTTCACCGTTTCCAGCAGCAACACCCCCCGCCAACCGCTTTCGGTCCGTCACGAGCGCGCCTGACATCGCGGATATCTCGGCAAGCTCCGCTTTGTCGTCCCCATCTGTAACACCGCCCTGTTGAAGGAATCGCTCGACGAACTTGGTATCTATGCGCCCGCGCTGGAAATCCAGGGAGTGCATGACGCCCAGATGGAAGGGAATATTCGTCTGCACGCCAACGATCCGATACTCCTGTAACGCCCGTCGCATTCGGAGGATCGCATGTGCGCGGCTGGAGGCCCATACGATCAACTTCGCAATCATAGGATCGTAATAGATAGATACTCGACCGCCACGGTATATGCTGCTGTCGACGCGCACGCCGGGGCCGCTCGGTTCGGCCAATGCGGTGATGTCTCCCAATGAGGGCGCGAAGTTGTTGAACGGGTCCTCGGCGGCTATACGGCACTCCATTGCATGGCCGGTCAGCTTTACATCGCCCTGCTTAAGGCGCAGGGGCCGCCCCGATGCTACCCGGAACTGCTCCAGCACAAGGTCTACGCCGGTCACCATTTCCGTGACCGGATGTTCCACTTGCAGGCGGGTATTAACCTCGAGAAAATAGAAGTTCTTGAAGCGGTCCACCAGGAACTCCACGGTGCCCGCCGATGTATAGCCCGCCGACCTTGCCGCCGCGACAGCCACCGATCCCATCCTTTCCCGCAGGTCGGCGTCCACGGCCACAGATGGCGACTCCTCGATCAGCTTCTGGTAACGTCGCTGGACTGAGCACTCGCGCTCGCCAAGGTAGACGATGTTGCCATGATTGTCGCCCAGCAACTGGATTTCGACGTGGCGCACCGAATCGAGGTACTTCTCGATGTATACGGTGCTCGACCCGAACGATGACTGCGCTTCGCTCTGTGCGCTGCGAAGGGCCGACTCTAGCTCTTCCTTGCCGTGGACGATGCGCATACCCTTGCCGCCGCCACCGGCAGAAGCCTTGATGAGCACGGGGAAGCCTATTTCCTCAGCCGCCCGGCGTGCGGCATCCGGGTTATCCATTGCTACGTCTGTGCCGGGAACGATAGGCACACCGGCATCCTCCGCCGTCTTACGAGCCGCCAATTTATCACCCAGCAGGCGCATCGCGCGCGGGCTGGGGCCTATCCACGTGAGGCCCGCGTTTATGACCGCCTGCGCAAAGTCGGCGTTCTCGGCTAGGAAGCCATAACCGGGGTGAACGGCGTCCGCGCCCGACCTGTGGGCCACTTCCAGGAGCTTATCCACCCGTAAATAGGACTGCGCTGACGGCGACGGGCCAACGGGGTATGCTTCGTCAGCGGCACGCACGTGGAGCGATGTCCTATCAGCCTCAGAGAATACAGCAACCGACTCCAGGCCAACCTCAGCACACGCGCGAACGACGCGCAGTGCTATCTCTCCTCTATTCGCAATTAGTACTTTACGGATATGCGGCACTCAAATCCTCTTTTGGCGTCATACGATTGATACTAAACGGTACCTTGCGCCAGGAAAGCTTGTAAATACCTGCTGGCTGAGGCCTTGTTCAGCGCGCCTGTTATGAAGCGCGACGCCGCAACGACCTTGTCCAGTTCGACGCCTGTGTCTACGCCCAGCCCGTTGAGCATATAGAGCAGGTCTTCGGTTGCCAGATTGCCTGATGCTCCGGGCGCGTATGGGCAGCCGCCGAGTCCACCGGAGGAGGAGTCAATGATCGCCACTCCCATTTCGAGGGCCGCTAGCACGTTGGCAAGGGCCGTCCCGCGCGTATCGTGGAAATGCACGGCGATCTGTTTGATGGGTATCTCCTGAAGGAGTAACGCCACCACTTCGTAGACCTGGTTGGGCGTTGCCACACCAATGGTATCGCCGATGGATACTTCTTGCACTCCCATGTCGAGCAGCGCATATGTCACCTCGGCCACCTTCCACGGAGGCACATATCCCTCATAGGGACAACCGAAAGCAGTGCTGACGTAGCCGCGAACCTGCACGCCATGTTCCCGCGCCAAAGACAAGACCGGCTCGAAGTTGCGGAGCGACTCAGCTATGGTAGAGTTGATATTCGCCTTTGTGAAGCTTTCGGAGGCGGCAGTGAACACCGCCACTTCGTTCACGCCTGCCTCGATCGCCCTTCGCGTCCCCTTCTCGTTAGGCACCAACACAGGGTATCGCACGCCTGGAGAGCGCACAATGCCAGACATGACCTCGGCAGCGTCGCTCAGTTGCGGGATCGCGCGCGGGCTTACAAAGGAAGTGGCCTCAATAGCCGTAAGCCCCGATGCACTGAGCATATTTATGTACTCAATCTTGACGGCAGTAGGAACTGATGTCTTCTCGTTCTGCAGTCCGTCGCGTGGGCCTACTTCGTATATAGTCACGCGCTGAGGGTATATGGGAGGGTATATGGGCGCGGCGCTCACTTCTCAAGCTCCACCAGCACGTCACCTGCCGCGACCTGCGCTCCCTCAGCGTAGCGCACGGCAGTGACTTTTCCATTGTGGGTGGCTCGCACGGTGAATTCCATCTTCATGGCCTCAATTAGAACCAGTGGTTGCTCGTCAATCACACTGTCGCCCGCGGCGACCATCACGCGGAGCACCTTGCCCGGCATTGGGCTTTCGAGATTGCCTTCGTCACGTAAGCGTAGTGATTTGGTGAGCCGTTCGGTCGAAAGAGCAGGAGCCTGCCTGATCCAGTATTCTCGCCCTTCCCAGAAGACATACCATTCATGGCCGTCCTGAGCATAGCCACACTCCAGGCTGTAAGTGGCGGCCTCTTCGTCAATATGTACCTGCACGGTAGGACCTGTGCCTCCGAAGTCTTCAGCACTACCAAAGTCAGCCGGCACTCTCAAGCCAACCATGCCCTCGTACACAGTCTCGTCTCCCTGCTCCAGACGCACCTGCCATCCATACTCTTCACCGGGCACTTGCGACAGAACAACACTGTATTGGCGACCTTCGATTAGCAGCCTCGCGCGCATCGCCTGCCTGCTCTGCCGCCAGCTAGTGCTTACCCACAGATCGCTGCGCGGAACAGATTCTGTTCCGCGGGCGGCGAGCAGGCTCAGCGCGGCGCCCGCCAGGACGACGTGTGTGGGGGCCATGGAGAACGCGCCAGGGCGGTAGTAGCGTTCGATAAAGCGGGTGGAGATGTTACCAAGCTCGAACTGGGGGTGCCCGAACAGCCATCGGAGAAAGTCAAGGTTGGTGCGCACGCCCTCTATTTGCATGCTGCCGAGCATCTCCTGCATACGCACGAGCGTTTCGTGCCTGGTTGCGCCCGATGCAATGATCTTTGCTATCATGGGGTCGTAGTAGGACGATATCGTGTCACCCTTACTGACGCCCGCATCCACCCGGATGCCAAAGCCTTCGTATGGAGCATCGAGGTGTGTGATTTTACCGGTTGATGGCAGAAATCCCTTTTCCGGGTCTTCGGCGTAAAGACGTGCCTCCATGGAGTGTCCCACGAATTCCACTTCGTCCTGCGTCAGCCATAGAGGCTCACCCGATGCGATTCGTATTTGTGCCTCCACGAGATCAAAGCCGAGGGCCTGCTCGGTGACCGGGTGCTCTACCTGTAATCGGGTGTTCATCTCAAGGAAGTAATAACGCCCGTCCTGGAAAATGAACTCCACAGTACCAGCATTGTAGTAGCCCGCCTTTCGCGCCAGCTTGAGCGCCGACGCCGTGATCTGAGACTGCACCTGGCTGCTAATGGCGGGCGAAGGACTCTCTTCGACAACT
>JBBSIK010000324.1:0-4202 GCA_038232115.1 Chloroflexia bacterium | reverse complement strand
TCAACAATGCCTCTTGGACAGGAGAAGTAGGGTAGATGGGCTCCCGTACTTTTACACAGAACTTGACATACAGCCCACGGTACGCCGGCGACTAAAGTCACGGGCAACGATTACGAAGTCCGCATGGCGGACTGGAGATGGTTACAGTACCAACTTAGTCGCCCTGCGGCGACTTTGTAAGTGTTGCCTGCGGTTTCAACCGCCGGGTGTAATCTAACATATGGGTAATCACCAGCGTAATTGAGTACGACCACCACCCATCTCCTCACTACGTTCGGAATGACGCTATGCTGTTTGGTGCTGCTGATTGCTACATACACGTCTTTGCATCACCCGTGATACTGTAAGTGTGAACACTTACTCTGAACAGTTAGATAGTGGTATATTGCGAAGGGCACCAGCATTTGAAAACACGTCTGGATTGCTGGAAGATGCATCTAGCTTCTTTTGGCAGGAGCCTGCATCCAATAGCCCAAGGCCCAGAGCGAAACACCAATAAGATGCATATACTTGCATTCGCGGACCAGGTAGAGCCACAGCTTTATAATAACTCAGTTGCACGCTGGATCGGGCCGGTGGACCTGCTGATAAGTTGCGGAGACCTGCCTCCCTACTATCTTGATTTTCTTTTCAGCACCTTCAACGTTCCACTGTTTCATGTGTTGGGCAATCACTGCTATGTGCCGCACGACCCTGCAAGCAAACAGTGCTCGCCCAATGCCTATCCCGGCGTGTTCAATCTCAATGGGCGTGTAGTCGAGCACGATAGGCTGTTGATCGCGGGCGCTGAGGGTAGCCCTCTCTATAACAGAGGCCCACACCAGTACACTGACCAGCAGTTTGCCCTTACTCTCCTGAGGCTGGTACCGGCTTTACTTGCAAATAAAGTACGCACGGGTCGCTATCTTGACGTGATGGTAACGCATACTCCACCCAGGGGCTTGCATGACATGGGGGACCAGGCCCACAGGGGCTTTCCTTCGCTCCTCAGCTTCATCGAACGCTTCCATCCTACCATCCTGCTACACGGCCATACCCACCGCTACAATCCAATGATGCCGGTGTCCACTACTGTGGGTCGAACGCAGGTTATCAACACATATGGGCACGCGCTACTGGATATGCAGCCGGCTGAGGGGCGCGCCGGTTGGCAACTCAGGAGCGAGCAGCTACGGAGAGAAGAGAAATGGATGGCGATCTAGGTTCTAACCGTGTTTCACAGTTGGCGAGGGAGGATTTTGAGCGCGCCCACCGCAGGGCATTCGTGAGCGCCCTCATTGCCACCCTCAAGCGGGAACCCAACTGGCTCCTCTCTTTCGAGGATGTCAAGCAGCAACTGCCCATCAGGGGTCAGCACTATGTAGGCATGCGGCAGGTGCTTATCTCTCAGATTGTGGGCAGCGTTGACCGCTATCACGACTTCAATCGTGCCTTCCTGCCTACGCAAAGCCATACCCGCCCTCGCTGGGAGAGCGTGGACCGCGCGGCCCTCACCGATATAATTTTGCCGCCCGTGCAACTCTACAAAGTAGATAACGTATATTTCGTCAAGGATGGTAACCACCGCGTGTCTGTCGCCAAGGAAAAAGGCATTGAATACATTGATGCCGAGGTGATCGAGATGCCCACTACGGTGGAGCTTACGTCCGACACCGATCCGCGTGATCTTATACGCCTGGGCGAGTATGCGCGCTTTCTTGAGCAGACCAGGCTGGACGAACTGCGACCGGACTCGCGCATCGAGTTCACTGCATTGGGTCGGTACGATGTCTTGCTAGAGCACATTTCGGCTCATCGCTGGTATATGGGCATAGACCAGAACCGGCCTGTAAGCTGGGAAGAGGCGGTGCTCGATTGGTACGACAACATATACATGCCTCTGGCAAATATCATCAAAGACAAAGGGATTCTCAGGAGTTTCCCAGGGCGTAGGACAGGCGATCTCTATCTGTGGATTATGGACCACCGTTGGTACTTGCGGGAAGACACCGGTAAGGACGTTGGGCCACAGACCGCCGCCCTTAGCTATGACGCCAAATATGCAAGCTGGACTCGGCGGGTATTACGCAGCCTCCGCCGCCTGCGTGAAGCCACCACGAAGCCCCTGGCGCTCACAGCTCGCAACATTGGCCGCGCCCTCAGCGCCAGCGACGAAAATGCGCCAGAGAGCGGGGTGATGGATGAGGAATCCCTTGCTCGGAGTGAGTAGGTACTGGTGATTACCCGGAATCGACCCTGCGGTTGAAACCGCGGGCAATACTTACAAAGTCGCCCTGCGGCGACTAAGTTAGTGCTGTAACCCTGTATAGTCCGCTATGCGGACTTCGTAAGTGTTGCCTGCGGTTGGAACCGCCGGATCATAGATAGGTTTGCGCAGCACCCGCAAGAGAAACGCCGCACCACAGCTAAATAGACTTCGTTCCTTGCATGCCCATGAGACTTTCGGAGTACTGTGCATACAACTGTCTGCATATTGTCCTCTGGGAAAACTTTGTGTATAGTTTCACATACCTACTGACAGGAAATTGATTGGCTTTACATCCCTGTCTTTTCATATTGCTTAACAAAGATGGCCGTATATGACTCGGAGGAAGTTCACAAATGCAAATACTAACACGGTTTTCGCTGCGCAAAGCGCCCATAATCTTTATGCTCATGCTCATCGTGGTGGGCAGTGGCGTTCTGGCGGCGTTTCAGCTAAAGAGTGAGTTTCTACCGAACATCGAGCTTCCTGTAGTCAGCGTGATTACGATATATCCCGGTGCGGCACCGGATGACGTGCGCCGTGACGTTACCGAGCCAGTAGAGAAGATCGTTGCCGGTAGCGCCAAGCTCAAATCGGTAAGCTCTACTTCCAACGACAGTGTGTCGTTCATTACCGCGCAATACGAGTATGGCACTAATACCGAGAAAGAGCAGCAGAACCTCCAGGAGGCTATCAACCGCCTCGCCCTACCTGCGCAGGTGCAGCGTCCCACAGTAGGCCGCTTCAATTTGCAGGACATCCCTGTGCTGGCCTATACCATTAACACCAAAGAGAGCGGTGACGAGGCTCTTGCCAACCTGCGCCGCGATGTTGAGGACAAGTTGTCCCCCGAAATCAGGGCGATAGAGGGCGTGAACTCGGTAACTGTGGCGGGCGGCGGCGACCGGCAGGTGATTATCACCTTCGACGGGAAGAAGCTGCAACAGAACGGCCTTACAGTGTCAGCTATAGCAGGCATCCTCCAGGCAAACAATATATCCTTCCCGACGGGTCAGATCCAGAATAACGGCCAGACAATTCCCGTGCGCGTCATAAACCAGTTCGCCACGCTAGACGATCTACGCAGTGTCGTCGTCCGCCCCGCCATCCCCTCTGCTTCTCCTGCCTCCGCAGGTGGCACCCGGACGGGTGGAGCGGGTGCAACACAGGGCGCGGGTGCTCCGGTAGCAGGTGGTTCGCAGGGTGGCGCATCAAATGGTGCGGGACAGGGTGCTCCCACCGGGCCTGCACCTGCTATAAAGCTGGGTGATGTTGCCACGGTGCAGCTTGCAAGCGCCGCCGGGCAGACGATCAGTCGCAGCAACGGCAAGCCAAGCCTGGCCCTCCTTGTTTATAAGACGCAGAACGCCAACACCGTGCAGATGGCGAACAACGTCAATGCGAAGATGGACGAGGTCATCAAGCAACTGCCCAACTCGCAGAAAGAAGTGCTGTTCGATCAGTCAACCTTCATCAAGGAGTCACTCGACGGCCTGATACGCGAAGGTGTTCTGGGCGCGATACTAGCTATCGCCGTTATCCTCGTCTTTCTCAGAAGCGTGCGCTCCACGGTTATTACTGCCGTGTCTATCCCTTTGTCGGTGCTTATCGCGCTGACTATGCTCAACGTCTTCAATATCTCGCTCAACATTATGAGCCTAGCGGGTCTGGCGGTGGCTATCGGGCGCGTGGTGGACGATAGTATCGTGGTGCTCGAAAACATCTACCGGCACCATTTTCAGAACGGCGAGTCGCTCCGTGATGCCGCATATAACGGCACAAAAGAGGTGGCGACTGCTATCACCTCCTCGACCATCACGACCGTGTGCGTGTTCCTGCCTCTGGGTTTCATCGCGGGCCTGGTGAGCGAATTCTTTCGCCCCTTCGCGGTGGCCGTTACGGTGTCTCTGTTGGCCTCGCTGATTGTGGCCCTGACGGTTATTCCGGTGCTCGCCGT
>JBBSIK010000323.1:0-4213 GCA_038232115.1 Chloroflexia bacterium | reverse complement strand
TCACCATAAGCCCGATCTCCGCGTCGTTCGCGCCCAGATTTTTAGCAAGCACGATCAGTATCAGGAAAGTGGCGGAGTTCGAGAAGTTCAAGCCCCCTGTGAGAAAGGCCATGAAGCGGATAAGTGGCTGACCCCAGAGCCACGACAGCCCCTCCCTTATCTCAACCAGGATGTGGCGCTGCTCCACAGTGCGCTCCCCTTGAAACGCCGTCTTGATAAAGAGCAGGGAAACCGCTGACACCCCGTAAGAAATCGCATCCAAAATAAAGGGAAAGGCGCGGCTGATTGTCTGAAATAGGAAGGCTCCAATAGGCGGGCCTGCCAGGGAGGCACTAATGAAACCGGCCTCGTTCTGCGCGCTGGCCTGGGGCAGTTGCCTCTTCTCGACCACGCGGGTCAACGCGGCTACTTCGGCGATATTGAAAAAGACGAAGAAGCTGCCCTCGATGAAGGCGTTGGCGAAGAGCTGCGCGACCGTGAGATGGCCGAGGAAGATCGCTATCGGAATGCTGGCCGAGTTGAGGGCGCGGCACGTATCGCAGATGATCATCACACGCTTGCGGTTCCATCGGTCAATCAGCGCGCCCACTGGCAGGCTGAATAAGAGATAGGGAAGCGCACCCAGCGCCCCCGCGAAGCCCGCCAGCGCCGTGTCGTTGTTGGTAAGGGCCAGTATCAGCAGAGGGAAAACGATACCCGATATGTTGCTGCCCAGCGCCGACACGACCTGCCCACTCCACAGCAGCATGAAGTCGCGGTTGCGCAATAGCGACGGCACATGTGAGGGATCAGGCGTAGTTAGCTCGCCTTGTGTCTGTGTTTCTTCGGTTGCGCTCATTGCAGTATCCTTTATAGTATCATTCTGAATATGCCAATATGTGGCGGCCATACCCTGCCAAGAGCTATCCCGCCTCCGCCAGCCTCTCTATGGGTTGGGCGTTACGGACGTGCGAATTGAGAGTGGTCATTACAGCCAGGAAGAAGCCCCAGACCGCGAAGACCGCCACGGTCAACGCCACACTGTAGCTTTGCAGCAGGAATCCCACCAGCACCGCACCCACAGGCTGAAGGCCGAACGCCAGCAGCCGGAACGAGCTGTTCACTCGCCCTTGCAATTCGTCGGGGATAAGGGCCAGCCGGTAGCTATACTGCACCACGTTGTATATTGGTCCGATGAAGAAGAGTCCTGCCGACACTGCGCCCAATAGAAATACATTGGGCACGAGCGCGTAGAAGGGGAAGATCAGCGCGCGCAACCAGCCCAGGGTGATGATGGCGGGGCCAAAGCTCAGTCGCTTGCCGATTGCCGGGCCGATCAGTGAGCCTACGATACCCCCGATAGCCCCGATGCTGAAGATGATGCCTATCTCGAATTCGCCCGCCCCCATCTCCTTTGCTCGCACGATGGTGACCAGGCCCATGGCTGCATTTGTGAAGTTGAGGCCGCCCGTCAGAAACGCCATATAGCGCACCAGCGGCTGGTTCCACAGCCACGCCACTCCCTCTTTGATCTCGCGCCCCAGGTGACGCTCTTTCGGCGCGCGCTCCTTTTGAAAGTTGGTCTTGATAAACAGCAGTGAGATTACGGAGACAGTGAACGAAATCGCATCGAGCACAAATGGGAAGATCTTGCCGACGCTCTCATACAATAAGCCGCCGATGCCGGGGCCGATCAAGCCAGCAGTGGCGTCCGCCGCCTGGCTCTGGCCCGTCGCTGCTGGTAGCTGGTCTTTGGGCACAACGCGGGGGATGGCTGCCACCTCCGCGATGTTGAAGAAAACAAACAGCGTGCCCTCGATGAAACTCAATGCATATAACTGCCACAGCCACGGGCCGCCAAAAGGCAATGACAGCAGCAGACTGAACAGGTTTATGGCCCGCCCAATATCACACACTATCATCACGAGCTTGCGGTCCCAACGGTCAATGAGCGCGCCCACTGGCAGGCTGAAAATGAGATAGGGAACGGCCCCCAGCGCGCCCGCGATACCCGCAGCCTCGGGTGAACCTGTGAGGGACAGAATCAACAGGGGGAATGCGATGCCTGATATACGGTCGCCAAGCGTGGAGACGGTCTGCCCCGCCCATAGCAGCATGTAGTCGCGGTTGAGCCACAATGGGGGCAACTTCGGTGGCTCAGATGGCGACACAACTTGCGCGACCTCGACCGGTGTGAGGGGCGGCTGAGGCGTGGGTAACTCCTGAGTTGGGGAGACTTCTCTGGATTTCTCAGTCTGGCTCATATAGTCTCCGCTAGCGTACAAGACCCGCAGGCTTTCCATAACGTGAGGCCCGGAGAAAAACGTTGGGACGAGCTAGCTGCCTCGTCCCACTGGCCATTTACGTGGGTTTAGTATATGCAGGCGCGGCATACAGGTAGTGTTTTGCACCTGCCGCACCCTGCCACGCCTTGTATTGCTATCCGTAGACCCGCTCTACCGGGGCGCACCCACCGCCTCGTCCCTATCCGCTTCGGCAGGCTCTATCTGGTCGCTGGGTGTCGGCATGGCAGGCACACTTGTTACCGAGCCCAGGGTCACGTCGCCCTCCGCAGGTTGCGCACTGGCCGAGTTGAGTT
Organism: Chloroflexia bacterium; assembly: GCA_038232115.1. GTDB lineage: Bacteria > Chloroflexota > Chloroflexia > QHBQ01 > JADMIH01 > JADMIH01. Next base: position 1,635 of record JBBSIK010000323.1, on the reverse strand, counting down.
CACCTACCGATACAGGCACGGCCATACCATCCAGGAAGGCTTTGTCTTCCACCTTGAGCAGATAGGGGTTGAACAGTTGGGCCACGCTGAAGAGTACGATAATCGCGCCCAGCACCGCGACCACGACGCCAGGATTAAACACCGCACCGGTGACGCCCGACAGCAGCACACCAAGAGGGGCCGAGAACTGGGCTATAACCCGGCGCACTGAGAAAACACGACCTTGCAATTCACGCGGCACCTGCGTCTGCCAGATCGTCTGCGAGTGCGAGTTCATGATCGGTATAAGGGAGATCACCGCGAAGTTCATGGCCGCCGTAAGAAAGAGGAATGGCGAGAGGCCATACACGATCTGGAATAGACCCGCGAACATAATGGGGACCACCACGCCGTACACTTTACGGCCCTTCAGCCCGCCCCACGTGCTCATCACGACGCCACCTATCAGCCCACCCAGACCGCCTAATGTGCTAACCAGAGCCAGCGCCGACTCGAAGGTGAAACCCTTCGACTGCCAATCTCCCGCCAGGTTGAACTTGAGCAGGAGCGGCACCATGACCTCCAGGGGCGAACTTGCGAAGTTAATTACCGTGAAGGTCGCCAGGAGCCAGAGGAGGGGCTTGCGAATGCGGATATAGCGGGCACCCTCCTTGATGTCGACCCACATGCTCTTCTTCGGCTTGCTACCGGCAGGACCCAGGTCGGTGCGTTTGGGGGAGGGCACGAAGAGGAAGATGAGAGACGCGGAGGCGATGAAGAAGGTAACGGCGTCTATGCCCACGGCTAGCGCGCTACCATCCTTAATACCTACCAGCGAACCCGTTATGCCAGAAGGGAGTAACCCTTGCCTAGCCAGGCTGGGCAGCGCGATGATACTGGCGGCTATGGCAGGCGACAGAATGCCGGAGAGTGCCCACATCGTCTGCATCATGCCGTTGGCGCGGGGCAACTGCTTTTCGGGCACCAGCATAGCATACGAAGTATCGAAGGCTGAATTGTGAAACAGACCGAAGATAGCCACGAACGGTATCAGAAAGAGGAGCATCCATACTTGCAACGTGTTCGTCAGGATCAGAAACATGAGGGCCAGGCTTGCGCAACCGTTGGCGAAGTCGGCCACCATCATGGTACGCTTACGGTCGTGGCGGTCGGCCCACGCTCCCGCTACGGGGGCCAGCAGCACCGACAAAGTAAATATCAAGCTGATCGCGGAAAGGGCAAAGGCAAGCTGGGGCTTCTGGTCCTCGCGGGGATAGAGGGTCTGCGAGAGCCAGATGGTAATAGCAAAGAAGGTGAGTTGGCTACCAAAAGCCGAGATAGCCTGCGTGATCCAGATAATGACAAAAGTGCGAAAGCCATTTGGCGGGGCTTCATACTTTTCTGCAGCGGCCATTATGCTACCTCCTTAGATTTGGGATATCAGTCGTGGGATTAGACAGACGGCGCTACAAGCGATACTTGGAACCTACAGGCTATACTCTTGCTACATTGTAGGATGATAACTGCTGGTAGATAAATGTCTATCGGTCTGTGGTCGTAATCTGCGCCCTTTACACCCTTGCGCGCTCGGTTCGGCCCCGGTGGTGGCCTGGATATAGCCCGTGGTTCCCCTTACGCGGCGTTTGTCTCGACAAG
>JBBSIK010000322.1:0-4243 GCA_038232115.1 Chloroflexia bacterium | reverse complement strand
TCGAGACGAGCACGAGGAACTGTATCAGGTCCACGAACAGCAGCCAGCCGGGATTGTCGTTGAGGAACGGCACATGCAAGCCCGGAAAGAGGCCCTGCGCGAACAGCACGAGGGTAGTCACTTGTATCACCAGGAAGCCGTAGAAGGTGAAGAAGTGCGCCAATCCAGCGACGGTGTAAGACTTGCGGTTGTACATCCGCAACTGGCCGAACACATACGTGCCAAGCAACTTGAAGCGGGTGCCCCAGTTGTTGAAGCGCCTGTTATCGGTGCCCAGCAGCGTAAACTGCACGAGTTGGTTCACCCGAAAAGCAGCCCAGACTACCGACACGATCATGCCGGTGACGAGCAAGATATAGAAATACCACTCCGTTGTAGGCACCATATAGAAGGAAGCTCCTTGCTAGGATAAGGCGCATCGCGTGTTGCGTGACGAGTGAAATGTGATGCGGTGAAGGGAGGCTGAGTGCTACTTTGCTGGGAGACTGGTAGCGGCAAATGTAGCCCGCCCACACGCTTGATGATAAACTATACATGGGTAAAGCTCAAGTGGGTGAATATAAGTAAGTGCTCAGAATAGAACTGTATACCGAGTCCGCCCTGCGACTAAAGTCGCGGGCTATGTAGGCGAAAGTCCGTATAGCGGACTGAGTTTGGTTACAAAGTATGATTTTAGGCACAAAATAACGATATAGGTAGTCCGCGCAGGCGGACTTGGTAATTTGTAGCCCGCGACTTTAGTCGCAGGGCGGACTCGGTACAGAGACTCTGTGGGCGCTTTTGGCACAGTAGCCTGCCTCACGGTATTTCCATGACCCTGCACCTGAGCACTTACGCATATGATTACAGAGAGGAGCAAGCACATGACACGCACAGTAGGCATACTGATCTTTAATGATGTGGAGGTACTGGACTTCTGTGGGCCATTCGAGGTCTTCTCGGTCGCACAGCAGCCGAGAGAGGTCGATAGGGAGCAGCCGCTATTCAAGGCCCTCGCTATCGCCGAGAAGCCGGGCATAGTCACCTGCTTTGGCGGTCTGCTCGTGCAACCACACCATACTATAGACGACGATCTGAAGCTGGATATTCTGGTAGTACCCGGTGGTCAGGGCACGCGCCGAGAACGCCTAAACACCCGTCTGCTCGACTGGATAGCTGCCCAGGACACTCACACCGAATTGACCACCAGCGTATGCACGGGCGCTTTGCTGCTCGCCGAGGCTCACCTGCTCGACGGCCATAAAGCCACCACGCACTGGCAGAGTATAGACTGGATGCGCGACACCTACCCCGGTGTGACTATGCTTTCCACGGAGCGATTCGTGGACGAGGGCCACATCATTACCTCAGCCGGTATATCGGCGGGCATAGACATGGCATTGCACGTGGTATCGCGGCTGCACGGCCATGACACAGCAGCCTGGACTGCCCGCCGCATGGAGTATGACTGGCGTGAGTAGCACAAGCTCATAGGTAGATATACAGGAGGGATGTTTGCCCTTACGGGGCGTACACCCAATACCTGTAGCTGGTAAACCCAGGTCCGCCCGGATCGAACGTCGTGTCCAGCCGCACCGTCGTCTGCATGCCTGTTACGAACTCCGCCGGAATGGTGTACTCATACTCCTGCCAGGAGCCGCCCCGCTCGTTGTGTTCCTTCCAAATGCCCGCCTGCTTGCCGTTCGCCAGGACCATTACCTGCTGGTCGCCATCCGTATTCAACCTGGAGCGCGACACAAGCGTAAGAGGCTTGCCCGCCACGCTTTTGACCGTGAACTCCTCCCAGCCTGAATGCCCCCTGCCGCTCTCGCTGAGGCTGAACGTCTTCTTCCCATAGCTGCTTGTGGTCAGAGTGGACTTCGGTTCGGTGATGGAAGGCTCGCGTCCTGCTATCTTGTAGGCGTGACGCTTCTCGTCGCCCAAGTCGCCCACGTTGAGGCGGTCTAGCGGTTGCTCGCCCATGCGCAGCAGATAGGTAGGCTCAGGGTCCTGCAAGGCTTGCTCCCAGTTCACCTTGTAGAGCACCTCTGTGCCACCCGCCGTTATTATGATGTTTTGCACCTTGATCTGGTATACGGGCGTGAGAAAGCTCTGGGCGATGCTCTCGTTAATGCCGTTGAGAAAGACGTTCGGGTGTATCAGCAGATAGCCGGGACGCTCCTTCTCCGGCATGGCGGCGAGCGTGTCGAATACCGTGCCCCAGCCGCTGAAGTACGCCCCGCGCAGCCTGTTGTTCGTCAGGCCTATCAGGTCCACGATGTAGCGGTCGGTCATGTATTTGTGCGCGCCCGTATCGTTCACGCCAATGCGAGCAGCCGCCGGGGTGTTTTGCCTGACCCAATCGCTGAACGTCATCTGCTGGTAATAGATGTCGCGGGTGCTGTCGCCGAGCGCGAAGAAATAGCCCACGAACTGGGGCAGCAAGAGCACCGTGGCCGCCACCCCCGCCCACACAAACGGCCACCTGCTCACACCCGAACCGTTACCACTCCGCGCAATCGCATCATCCCCAAAAGCGTATATAGCACGACCCGCCAGCCGTGCTATATAGGCAAGACCCACCGCAAAGTAGAGCATAAAGATGAAGTCATAGGGCATGTAGTAGCGATTGAACTGGATCGGCGGCAACAATAGGGCAAGCGCGAGACCGCCCAGGAATGTGGTCACCAGAAGGATGTGCAAAAAGCGATACCTGCGCCCATTCAGCGCCACTCCCACACCCAGCACAGCCACAAAAGCCGCCATGAGCGGGAACGGCGAGCGACCCACCTCCAACCCCAGGTATGTATCTTTGAGCGCGCTGATGGCCCAGCCTGCGGTTAGCGACAACTTTTCGTAGAGAGGCGAATAGGGCAGGTACCATATAGATTTCGACGCAGCGGTGTTGAATTGCCACTCGCCCGTCATCGCCAGGTTCGCCGCATAGGGTATCAGCCCGGCGAGTACAGGCAACAGGAGCCACAGGTATCGCAGGCCTAATCGCCTGTTGCCCCGCCATAAGTAGCCCAGCGTAAGCATGCAGACCAGTGATACGAGCACATGCCCCTCGGTCCTGAGCAAAGCCACCAATGCGCCCATGAGGGCGAGCCAGATAAAGCGCCCACGCTCGACATCGCGCGCCCATACCCAGAAGAAGGCCACCAGCGCGGACGCATACAGTCCAGTCTCCATGCCCGACAGGAATATATAATTGAGCCTGCCATCCAGCAGCAGGAAGATAGCCGAGAGGAGCGCCAGGGGCCTGCCACCCAGCTTGAGTGCCAGGCTATACAACAGCAAGATCGCCGCCACATGCGCTACAAAGTTCAGCAGATCGGCATAAATGAGGGGCTTCTGGCCGTTCAAGCCGAACAAAAAAGAGGGAGCCAGTATAAAAGGGTAGATAAAGGAGCTGTCACCGGAAGAGGGCGGGTCGCCCGTGTTGTACTGAAATGGGTGGCCGTTGGCTAGCTGGCTGGCATACTGGAAATGGATAAAGGTGTCATCGAGAGGCGGCGCGAGGTGCCAACCACTGCCCCACAGGGTAAAAATGAAAGCCACTATAGTGACCAGCACGGTGCCTACAGTCAGCCACACCGAGTCGAGTTTGTAACCGGTAAAGGGAACGTAGTGCCCACCCGCCCGACGAGGAAGGACGTTAGTCTGTAACGGCGCGTTCATGCGCATCATTATAACACTCAGAGGCGTCGGGGGTCTGGGACTGGCCTCAGCCCCAGACCCTTTAGTCCCTCGTATACCAGTAGGCCCATGCCATCAATACGAATTGAAGAGGGAGCCGTAGCCACGCCAACTCCACACTGATGCCCGGCATGGCGGGGTGATCGGTGCCTGCCGTCAGCGCGCCGTATATATTTGCGGGGAAGATCGCCAGCAGCGTGGGGATAAGCCCCCAGGCCGCCAGGCGCTGCGTCCGTGGTATCAGGAGGAGCACGCCCAATGAACCCTCTACCACTCCGCTCAAGTACACAAGCTCACGATGGTAAGGGAGGAAGGGCGGCATGAGACGTATAAAGCCGTCGCTCGACACGAAGTGCAGGATGCTGCTGCCGATGAACAAGGCAGCGAGTGGATATTTCAGCACGGTTTTCGCGGCCTGCATGGTCGTCTTCTTCCGGCTGCCGGCTAAGAGTAAAGGCATAGCAGTATTACGTGCCGACTGCCATGCCAGGTTTCGCTGAAGGCAATAGGTATGAACTCACGATATGCAGCCCTAAAGGAGCAGTGTCATTCCGAGGATGGCGAG
>JBBSIK010000321.1:0-4264 GCA_038232115.1 Chloroflexia bacterium | reverse complement strand
GGTGGGCCTCATCATCGGCCTGGCGTTCCAGGATACGCTAGGCAACCTGTTCAGTGGAATCTACCTGATGATAGACCCACCGTTCCGCACCGACGATCTCGTGATACTGCCGGAGGGCAAGATTTATCGCGTGGAGAAGGTGGGCCTGAGAATGACCCAGCTGTATGACATGTCAAACCACGCCCTTATCTTTACGCCGAACAGTGTGCTCACCAAGTCTACCATCGCCAATATCACCAAGCCGACTGTGGACATGAAAGTAGTCAGCGAGGTGCGTAGCGCGATGGACGCGGACCCGGCAAGGGTAAAAGCCTTGCTCAAGGAGATACTCCATAGCCACCGTAACATCCTGAATAGACCGAGCAATAAGCTGGTTGCCCTTCGCAAGCGCGTAGACAAGATAGCCTTATTGGCTGGCGCAAGCAGTGCCACGCTTACGCTGGCGCTGGATGCCGCGGCGGATTGGCGCAAGCGAAATGCGGGCGGTACCGATCAGATGCATGCTGATCTGCTGGAGATGCGTAAAGAGATGGGCCGGTGCCTGACAGATGCCTATGCCGTTTTAAAGTACATACCGTCAAGATCGGATACCGAGCACCACTTACAGGCGTTACGCCGGGTATTGAGCGGCACCGAATCTAGAGGCAAACCAGACCTCCCCGACGCCGAGCGCATCCACGAGATAGACATCGCATGGGACGGCCTTGCCGATGTATTGGCGGACGAACAATTGGAGCCGTTGAGAGGCCCTCTAACGTCCGTGGAGCAACTCAATGCGCGGCAGAACGACCTGGAGCGCGCACTTGCCGACCGCGACCTGGAGACACAGGATGAGTTGGACAAATTGCTGGCTAATCTCGTAGAGGCAGGCAACCAGGTGTCCGAGGCGTTGATCGAGCGCAACTTACTCAAAGAGGCGGCTCGCATCACCCTGTGGATCAACAACGTAGCCGTGGTGTATACCGAAATAGAGATGCTTGCCTCCATAGACGGGCTGAATCGCGAGCTGGATGGGCTTATCTTCTGGCTGCGCTCGCTGGAGGAAGGCGGTCTAAACAGGCAGGAGCGCAACCGGATCAAAGCTCTGTTCGGCGCGTGGGGCGGCATGAAGATGATTGAGAAGCGCCGCATGGCCGAACTGCGTCGCCGCGTTATGCGCTGGGTCGAGTGGAAAGAGGAAGCTGTGCTCCCAACCCGCGAATATGGCGCAATGGTGGCCGAGTGGGATCGTAAGCTTCGTCAGTTGAGCGCCAGGCTCCTTTCAGCGCCCTCGGAAGATGAGGATATGGTCGACATCCATCTCGACAGAACGCGCCAATGGATCAATAGCATTCACTTCTACGAGGCCTTTGAGGACTGGAAGCTGCCGGGATCGGGCTTCAAAGGCTTTGGTGAGTACTATTACAACTACGCTATGTCCTACTACATAGACGACATAAAGTTGGAAAACTTCACGCGTCAGGGCAAGGTCACGGGCGACCTGATGATGGACATCTACGAGGTCTTCCGGCGAGAAGGTATCGAAATCCCGCTGCCTAGGAGCGAGTCTATCAGCCGCGACTATGTATCGCTCACCCCGCTGCCCACCGACCGCGATGGCACGTCACCCCACCTGGCACAAGACAAGCCCACCGACCCGTTCCTGGGGGAGTCGTCGTTACCGCACGAGGGAGAGGGGCATGGGACTGGGGATTAGGAATTAGGAATTAGGAGACGAGAAGCCCTTCTTAATCTTTGCGCGTCCTTTGCGTTCTTCGCGTCTTTGCGTTTCCGTCTCCATTCATAATTCCCAAGTGATAACTCTTGCCAACCCTCCTTCCTTACGTTATCATGCAGCGAATATTCAGCCGTATGGAGGGTCCTTCTGTGTACAGTGTAGAAATCGAGGATGTCACAGCTCACGAGATACTCGACTCGCGGGGTAATCCGACGTTAGAGGTGGAGGTGCGCTTGCTGGGAGGTGTGACCGGACATGCAGCTGTGCCTTCCGGGGCCTCCACAGGCGCGCACGAGGCAGTCGAGTTGCGCGACGGCGACAAGGGTCGCTATGGTGGCAAGGGCGTGCTCCATGCGGTCGAGAATGTCAACGTGGCGATAGCTGAGGAGATAATCGGCACCGACGCCAGCGACCAGGCTGGACTCGACCGCCGCCTCCTCGCCCTCGATGGTACACCCAACAAAGGCCGCATTGGGGCGAACGCAATACTCGGAGTGTCGCTGGCGGCGGCGCACGCATCGGCGCAGCACTTCCACATGCCACTTTATCACTATATCGGAGGGCTGGCCGCGCGCACCATGCCTGTGCCGATGTTTAACATCCTCAACGGCGGCAAGCACGCGGAGGACTCAACCGACTTCCAGGAGTTCATGGTTATGCCCACCGGCGCACGCACCTTCCGCGAGGGTTTGCAGTGGGGCGTCGAAGTGTACCACTCGCTCAAGAAGACCCTCCAGGGCAAAGGCTACGGCACCGGCATCGGCGATGAAGGTGGCTTCGCGCCCTCCCTCAAGAGCAACGAGGAAGCCCTCGAAGTAATTATGACAGCCATCGAGCAGGCGGGCTACAAGCCGGGCCAGGATATTTATATCGCTCTCGATCCCGCCTCCACCGAGCTATACAAAGACGGCAAATACCACCTGCCAAAAGAAGGGCGTACACTCACAAGCTCCGAGATGGTCACATTATGGGAAGAGTGGGTAGGACGTTATCCCATTATCTCGCTGGAAGACGGCATGGCGGAGGACGACTGGGAAGGCTGGCACATGCTGAACGAGCGCATCGGCAACCGCGTGCAACTGATTGGCGACGACCTGCTAGTAACCAACCCGCAGCGCATCAAACGGGCTGTTGCGGAACGCTCCTGCAACTCCCTACTCACCAAAGTCAACCAGATAGGCACTCTCACCGAAGCGATCCAGGCCGTGCGCGAAGCCCAGCAGGCAGGCTGGACGGCCATCATGTCGCACCGCTCCGGCGAGACCGAAGACACCACCATAGCCGACCTCGCCGTGGCTCTCAACTGCGGCCAGATCAAAGCAGGCGCGCCGGCCCGTGGCGAACGGACCGCCAAGTACAACCGCCTCCTCAAGATCGAAGCGGAGCTAGGCAACAGCGCAGTCTATCCCGGCATCGCGGCGTTCTACAACATCCGAGAGGTTGGTTGCTAGTTGTTAGTTGCTAGTTGTTGGTTGTTAGTGGCTAGTTTTGAACGAAGCCGCAAAGTACGACGCCAAGAAGAGTACTGTTTGTGCAAAACGGTCTAGCACAAGCATAAAACAATAGCAGGGTATATAATTGAACAAGAACCCCGCATAATCTTGGCGCGTTCTTGGCGTCTTTGCGTCTTGGCGTTTCCGTTCAGAGCTAACAACTAGCAACTAACCCCTTGGATACACTTGTAGGCCGCAGACTAGGCAAATACCAGTTGGAGACCCTCGTTGGCAGGGGCGGCATGGCTACGGTCTACAGGGCGCACGACACGGTGCTGAATCGGGCCGTGGCGATCAAGGTGCTCGACCCTGGGCTGGCGATAGACCCCAGGGCTGTGGAGCGGTTCAAGCGCGAGGCGGTCACTTCGGCCAACCTGGAACACCCCAACATTGTGCGCGTGTACGACGTGCAGCAGGAAGGCGGCATCTACTACATCGCCATGCGCTTCGTGCAGGGCCATACCCTCCGCGACATCCTGCACGACAACGGCCCGCTCCCCATCAACGCCATCGTCAACATCATCACCCCGATGGCCGAGGCCCTCCACTATGCCCATCACCACGGCGTGATCCACCGCGATGTCAAGCCCGGCAACATCCTGGTCGAACCGGACGGCTCGGTGCTGCTGACCGATTTCGGCATCGCCCGCGCCGCCGACAACGCGCAGGCAGGGCTAACCGCCACCGGCCTCGTGATGGGCACGGCGGATTACCTGGCCCCTGAGCAAATCAGTGGCCGCCCGGCAGAACCGCGCTCGGATATTTACTCCCTGGGCGTAGTGCTGTACGAGATGCTGACGGGCGTCACACCCTTCTCCGGCGAGAACACCGCCAGCATATTGTACAGGCAAGTGCATGATAACCCCCCCTCCCTGCGCTCGATGAACCCACGCCTGCCCAACGAATTGCAACCTATCGTGGATCGCGCCCTCACCAAGAACCCCACCTCGCGCTATTCCGACCCGCTCGACCTGGCCCGCGACCTGGAAGAAGCAGCCCGTTGGCTCCCCGCCGGCTCTCCCTGGTTGAAGGGCAAGCAAAGCGCGAACGGCTC
>JBBSIK010000320.1:0-4284 GCA_038232115.1 Chloroflexia bacterium | reverse complement strand
CAACTCCTAGTCCTGAGCCGAGGCTATATAATGGTATAGCGACACAGCAAGGAGCGGGAAATAACCATGATGCAGATACAGAAGCTCGATTTACACGGCTACACGGTGGCGAATGCAATGGTGGCGTTCCGGCGCGCCTATAATTCGCTCGCGCAACGAGGCCCCGGCCAAGCCCTGGAAGTGATACACGGCAAAGGAACTATAGACTCGGGCAGCGTAATACGCGAGGAGCTACGCAGCTACCTGAGAACGCAGGGCAAGCGCATATCAGGCTACGATGCTCAACTACTCATGCGCGGGGCCGATTATCTGCTCGACGGGTGCGGCAGGCTTGCCTACATGCACGGCGAGGATATAGACCGCAACAGCGGCAAAACGGTTGTAGTGCCGTTGCAACGGCTTGGCGGCGCGGCGGAACCACGCGGCTTGCGAGGTTGCGGCTACTGAAGGTCTAAACAAAAGTAAACATAGTTGCAAAGGATAGAAAGTAGTGCCTATCTGGCATACCTTTTGCTTTGCCATACTTTGCGCTGGCACATCCTTTGGCATTTGGCTCCCAGCGATGCACAGGGCGCAAGGAACGTTGCGCCCATATACCTAAACGGCGTTCAGGTAGGAGGCAATAGGCGATATGGATACACAAGAGTCATATTTGGGTAGCGACGATTACGATGCGACACCCACGGTGGGCGCTACAGACACTGCGGAGATCCCTACGGTTGACGCGGGAAGCTCCAGGAAGGGCCGCTCCGGTTCAGCGAGCGGAAAAGGCAGTACCAACGCAGACGCGCCTGTGCAGGCTGTCGTTCAGCAGGCGCAGGATACGGCGGGGCAGGTGGTAACCCAGGCCCAGGAAACGGCAGGCAAGGTGGTTGATCAGGTTCGAGAGACGGCTTCCTCGCAGCTATCGAGCCAGAAGGACCGTGTCGCCGAAGCCGTCGGCACCGTAGCCCAGGTGATTCGCTCGGCTGGCGACCAGTTGAAAGGGCAGGACCAGTCTGCCATCGCCCAGTATGCCGACACCGCAGCCCAGCGAGTGGACCAATTCTCGAACTACCTGCAAAACAAAGACGTGCGTGAGATCGCCTCCGAGGTGGAGCATTTTGCGCGCCGCCAACCTACCCTATTCCTGGCCGGCGCATTTGCGGTCGGTCTGTTAGGCGCTCGCTTCCTCAAGAGTTCGGGCCAGCAGGCACAACAGGGTGGCTCCTCCAGTGGTTACTCCGGGGGTTACTCCGGGGGTTATGGCCGGCAGCAGGAAGGACAAGGTTCCTACGGCGGGCAACAAGCCGCCAGCTACTCTTCACAGCAGGACCAGGTGGGCTACTCTCCGACTATGGGAGATGCGCCGGTCTACGGCGAGCGCGGCTACGAAGCTGCCGATATGGAGGGCTAGCTCATGAGCCAGAACAGAGATGACCGCTCTCTAGGCGAACTGTTCGCGGACCTGGCTAGAGAGACGAGCACGCTGGTACGCCAGGAAGTGGCGCTCGCACGGACCGAGCTGTCGCAGAAGGCAGGAGAGATAGGCAAGGACCTGGGTTTCCTGGCGATAGGGGGCGCAGTGGCTTATGCCGGGCTGCTGGCGATTATCGCGGCAATTGTGATCGGACTCGCCACGCTTGGCCTACCCTGGTGGCTGTCGGCCCTCCTGGTTGGACTCGTGGTGGCAGGTATCGGCTATTTCCTTGTGCAGCGAGGCCTGAGCGCCTTGAAGCGGGAAGGGCTTGCGCCACAACAGACACTTGATACGCTCAAGGAAGACGCAGAATGGGTAAAGGAGCAGGCGAGATGAGGCCCTACGGACAAGCAGATGACGATGATAACGCCCGTAACATGAGCGACACAGACCGTGCCGGTGCTGATGAGGGTGTTCAGCCTAGCGCAAGTAGCTCAATCCTCATAACGAGGGTACAGAGCGCCGAAGATGTGACCCGAACCCCGGACGTGAACCTGGCGCTAACCTCCTCTGGATATGGAGATACCGAACAGGGGTTAGAGCCTGCCGCATCGGGGGAGATGGTGGACACTTCGGCTTCAGATGACCCCGAAGAAATCCGAGCAGGCATCGAGCAGACTCGTACCGATATGACGGGTACCATCAACGCTATCCAGGAGAAGCTCAACCCGCAGGCGCTGATGGACCAGGCCAAGGATACGCTACAAGACACTACAGCCAACATCCTGGAGCAGGCCAAAGACACGGTGCGCGAAGTAACCACCGGAATTGTGGATAACGCCAAAGACACGGTGCGCGAGGCGACCGTTGGGAGGGTCGAACACATGGTAAGCAATGCAACCGATAGCGCGAAAAGCACAAGCTCTAACGTCGTGGAGCTTATCAAACATAATCCCTTGCCCGCCGCGGCTTTGGGGCTGGGTCTTGGCTGGTTGTTTAGCCGCAACAAAGTCGGCTCCTCAGGCAACCACGGGGCCTACCAGCCTCAGAACTACGGTCAGCAGGGTTCCGGTCAGCAAGGCTATGGCGGCCAAAGCTACGAACAAGGCTACCGCGACTATCTGGGCGGGCAAGGTCAAAACCAGCAGAACATGGTAGATCAGGTGGTGGGCGGCATCAAGCAGAACCCCGTGCCATCAGCCATCGCCAGCCTCGGCGTGGGATGGTGGCTGATGAATCGCCAGGGCAACGCAGGGAGTAGTTCAGGCGGGCAGCACCCCAGCGCCTATAGCGGCTACCGCCCCACATACCTCTCGCAGCAGCAATATGGTTCGCAGGGTGGCGGTGTAGGCGATGTCGTAGGTCGCGTGCAGGATAAAGTTGGCGACATAGCTGGGCAGGCGAGCGACACAGCGGGCCAGGTTGCAGGCCAGGTAGGCGATAAAGCAAGCGATGTTGCCAACAAATTGGGCGATGTCGCAGGGCAGGCCGGTGAGGTCGTCGGTTCGGTTGCGGGCCATGTAGGTGAGACGGCAGGCAATGTAGCTGGGGCTGTTGCACAGACTGCGGGCAACGTGGCCGGAGGCACAGGCAACATGGCAGGCAACCTGCTCAGGACTATCTCGCAAAACCCGGTGCCTGCTGCCATCGTGGGTGCGGGTATTGTATGGCTGCTGATGCGAAGTAACTATTCGGGACAGCAGACCCTGAATCGTGCGGGCGATGTGGCGGGCGATGTGGCAAGTAACGCAGGTGACGCGGTAGGTAACGTAGCCGGGGCCGCTGGCGATGCCGTGGGCAACGTAGCGGGCACAGTGAAGGAGGGAACACAGCAGGCGCAGACTCAGTTACAGAGGATGCTGATGGAGAACCCCCTGGCGGTGGGCGCTGTGGCTGCTGCCGTGGGAGTCGCCGTTGGTCTCGCCATCCCTGAGACACCGCAGGAGCATCAGCTTATGGGCCAGACCCGCGATACCCTGCTAGACAAGGCGCAGACAGTGGCCCAAGACGCCATGCAAAAGGTGCAGCAAGTGACCGATGAGGCCGGGCGCACCATCCAGGAAGAAGCTCAACACCAGGGCCTGGTCTAGCAACAAAGTGCGTTACGCATAGCCGAGGATGAAATCGCCAAGCAAGCAGAAGGGGCCTCAATAATACATCTGAGGTCTCTTCTGTTTGCCCTTGTGAATGGCAGCAGGTCATACAGCCCTTGAGCCTCCCCAGGATGAACATCTTGCGCCCATACGGCAAAGCCTCAATGAAGGTCTCGAAAGTATCTCTGGCTCGCGGCAGATCGGTGTCGTAAAACGGCTTTCTGGACGGAACATCATGTAGAGAATCCATCCACACGGTATAACGGCACTTTTAGAGGCAAACCACAGGAGGCTATATGAAGCGACATTGTCCCAGGTGCAAGTCGGACAACGCTGGCGATGGCGCGTATCGTAGGCACTGCAAGTTCCCAATCGGCACACCTCGTAAGCAAGGAGCGTCAGCCGTAACCGAAATAGCAGAGGCCTCAGAGATGCGCGACAATGAGCGGCGCACCTGTATACGTTGTGGGACGCCCGTCAGTCATGAACTTACCTGCGGAAATTGCAGAAGGGATATGCAATTCGACAATCTGCGAAATAGGAGGAGGTAACAGCAAAACACGCAGCAGTGACAATACAGTCATAACAGAATAAGGGGCCATTATGATGTGTTACTTCTACATTCACGGTCATCCAGAGTGCTATGCTATGACCTCAGCGCCCAAACTGTGTGTACTAAGGTCAAGTCTTTGGCTGCGAGACGTAGGTTTAGACTTCTTTGAACCAATCAGGCAAAACGGTAACTTCTTCTATCATTTTAACTGTGACACCTAGCCGCAGTTCTTTCAGCTT
>JBBSIK010000319.1:0-4333 GCA_038232115.1 Chloroflexia bacterium | reverse complement strand
TATTCCCCGTCACTATTGGTGACGACTGACGTGTGCGTTCAGGTTGCATCCAGGCCCGCGATTACGTTCCATGATCAGGAACTCATACACCGGTAGATAGGCAACTGCCATATCACTTACTATCGGCATTGCCGCCCAACAGGTATTGCTGTAGCGCGTCAGCATAGGCCATCGCAATAGCCTGGCGCACGTTGCTCCGCTTGAGCTGAACTGCTTCTGCCGGCGAAGTTATGTACAATGCCTCGGCAGCGATTCCGGGCATCCGGGTGGCGCGCACATGCCTCGGAGGACTGGCCGGACCCAAAAGGAAAAGATGGCTTGCAGGCTGGTCAGGGCTGTCGGACCACAGGTCGCTACGCAATTCGCGTTGTTGCACAGGATACCTAACTGCTGCCAGTTTAGCTTCAAGTTGATCGAGAACCAGCTTGCCCAAGCGGCCACTTTCCCCGGGGAAGGCACAATCAGCAGTAGCGCAGTATAACGCCTGTATTCCACCTCTCTTGGCCTGGTTTAGTGTATCGTTGTCGTGGATGCTCAGAAATACTTCGGCGTGAAAGTTGTTCAGTATATCTATTCGTTCTTGCAAGTCATCACCTGAGCCGCCTACTATGCCATCATTGTTAACATCGGCTGGCCATGGCGCGGTAAATGTATCAGCACTCACACGAGTGAGCACCACATCAGCTCCGCGGGCGCGCAGCAGGTCCTGGCAGCGTAAGGCTACGTCGAGGTTCAGTTCCGCCTCAGAAAGTATTAGCTTGCCCGTATCAGGGTTTACCAGTACCGCGCCCATGTCGCCACGTGGCCCGTGCCCAGGGTCGAGTCCAATCCTCCGTCCTGCCAGTTTTAGCTGCGGGTGAGGGGTTGGGGGCTTTATCTCCTGCGAGGAGGCAGATGGCTGCGCTGTTAGACTTTGAAGTGTAGTGCTCGTGTTGGTGACCGCAACCCCTCCTAGAATAGCAGCAGACGGAGTGGCGGCGGGCGAAAGGTCAGGTCTGGTGAGAAGTAAAGGAGGAGTAGAGGGAGTAGGGAAAGCGGGGTGCTTACCGAGGGAGGAACTCCAAAGCATGATTGACGAGAACAGGAGCACTGTTAGCGAACATAAGCACAGTACGAGGAGCCGTAGCGTCCGGCGCTGGCTAGCGGATCTTCTGGGTGGAGGCAAAGGTGATACCACTTATTCTATCTCTTTTGGCATAGCAACCGGCTAATAGTCTGTCACACATGAATCACCGAGTAGAAGGGGTGCAGGGGCGAAGCTCCTGACGGGGTACCAGGGGACACCCCTGGTTCTCCTCCTCTCTTTTCTATGTAGCAAATAACGAGTGACCGACTACTAGAATTAAAGGAAGTGAGCGGAGTAGAGACTATAAAAGCTATTCAGTTATGTCAGCATGACTATATCCCGCGTCGCCTATCCATACCGTCTTCACATTCACGAACTCGCGGATGCCATACATGCCCAGTTCCCGGCCATAGCCCGAATGCTTCACCCCGCCGAATGGTAAGCGTGGATCAGAGACGACCATGCCATTGATGAATACCTGGCCTGCCTCTATCTCCTCGATGAACATGGCGCGCTCGGTCTGGTTGTTGGTCCATACACTCGAACCCAGGCCGAAGGTGGTAGCATTGGCAAGCTTTATTGCCTCATCTATGCCCTGCACGCGGTACAGTGATGCCACCGGGCCGAACATCTCCTCGGCGTAAGCAGGAGCCTCCTCCGGTATATCCGTAATTACCGTAGGCGCATAGTAGTTGCCGGGCCTATCCAAGCGCGCGCCACCCGTGAGCAGCCGCGCCCCTTTCTCCACCGACCGGCACACCTGGTCATCCAGGTCAGCCAGGATGGTTCCTGTGGCGAGCGGGCCGACATCCGTGCTCTCGTCCATTGGGTCGCCCACCTTCAACGCCTCCATGGCCTGCACAAAGCGATGCTCAAACTCACCGGCAATAGATTCAGCTACGATGATGCGCTTGGCCGCGATGCACGACTGACCATTGTTGATGGTGCGGGCGATAACGGCGGTCTTCGCGGCGACTTCAAGGTCGGCACTCGGCATAACGATGAAGGGGTCGCTGCCTCCCAATTCGAGCACTGTCTTCTTGATATGCTTACCGGCATCGCTCGCCACGCGACTCCCCGCAGGCTCACTGCCCGTGAGGGTAGCGGCAGCCACGCGACTATCTTCGAGCACGCCTGGCACCTGTTCAGCCGAAATCAACAGCGTCTGGAACGCCCCCTCTGGAAAGCCTGCCCTCAGGAGTAGGTCCTCTATAGCCAGCGCACACTGCGGCACGTTAGAGGCATGCTTGAGCAAAGCCACATTGCCCGCCATCAGTGTCGGAGCCGCAAAGCGTAATACCTGCCAGAAGGGGAAGTTCCACGGCATAACTGCCAGCACCACCCCGATTGGCTGGTAGCGAATATAACTGGAAGCGGCGTCGGTCTCAACGACCTCATCGGCCAGCAGCCGCTCACCGTTTTCCGCATAATACCGGCACCCCCACGCGCATTTTACAACCTCAGCCACAGCTGATTTGAGCGTCTTGCCCATCTCGGTTGTGATGATTCGCCCAAACTCCGACTTCTCCACCTCAAGTATCTCGGCGGCACGGAGCAGATTCTCCCGGCGTTGGGAGAAGGGCGTTTTCCTGTAGAGGCGGAAGGTTTGCGCCGCCCGTTGAAGCTTCTCCTCTATCTGCATGCCTGCCAATGCCTCAAAGGTGCGTACGGTCTCACCCGTGGCGGGGTTCGTGGTTGCTATAGTGTGCCTGGTTGCTATTGCCATGATATGTGCCTCACTCTCTTTGTCTATACTCTCTCTCACTAATCTGAACCGGCGCTGAAGCCACACAGGTGCGCGGGCAATCGGGGAGTTGAAAGTACTCAGTACTCCATCCTTGTCTTAGCTCATCCTTCGCGTCTTTGCGATTCCGTTCGCGTCTGGTGCTAATCCACTCGCTACCGTCTGGGCTGGCATTATGATGCTCGAGCAGCTAGGCAAGGCAAGAAACTGCGAGCCTGGTCATGTCCGCCAAAGAGCGCGTGGTCGCCGAGGGTAAAATGCTGACCGAGGACTTCGGCGGAAGCAGCACCACCTCCGAAGTGGTCCAAGCCTTAGTCGACGCTCTGGCCGTTTAGGTATTTACCCCTCTCCGAAAAGACCGTCAGACGACCTGTACATTGACTATGCAAGCCGCTCTGCGTTTGCGTCTAACCACCGTAGGGCCGCCACTGGTCTGATACCCATACGTGTGCAGGGTCGTTATTGAAGCGCCACTCCCGAACAGGACCCGCCATTACATTCAGATAGTACAAATCGTAGCCCGGAGCCACTGACACTGTGTGGTAGCCCCTGGGTACGAGCACCAGCGTGCCGTCCTCTACCAGTATCGCCTCGTCCATCGACCTATCGGCGGTGTACACGCGCTGAAAACCAAACCCCTGGTCGGGCTTGACCCTGTGGTAATAGGTCTCCTCCAGATAGGTCTCCTGCGGAGGGTTGTCTGTGTCGTGCTTGTGGGGAGGGTAGCTGGACCAGTTGCCGCTTGGCGTGATCACTTCTACGAGGAAAAGGTGCTCGGCAGGGCGGTCAGCTTCCAGCAGGTGTCGAATGTAGCGTTGAGCGTTGCCCTCCCCTCTCGTCTCCTCCCCGATCTCTTGCGGCGTAATGAGCTGGGCAGACGCGCCCTTTTCGGCGATAGAGCCACACCGCGCTATTTCGCACCGAGTCACACCTTCCAGGGCAAAATCGGTGCCGGGAGGCAGATAGACCACGTAAGGTCTACCGTCGAAAACGCTCTCGCGCTCACCTATCGCCTCCCATGTGCCCTCCGAGGAGCGTATCGTCACTTTGCCACTCAGTACGACCAGGCCCACCTCTTCGTCCGAAGTACGGTCCTTCACGATCTGGCCGGGGTGCAGTCGCCACACCTTGAAGCTTACATATTTCCACCCGGCCTCACGAGGGGTGACTGCTAACAGGGTCCCATCCTGAGCCGGTTCTTTCGATTGTTGTATTGCCAGTTTAGCCGCCATCGTACCCCTTTCCCTGAAGGCCCAGGCCGCTGACAGAGGTCAGGGGCTAGGGATCGGGGGTCAGTATGAGCAAGAACTATCAGCATCTAGCCCCTGACCCCTAGCACCACGTTTTACTTCTTTCCCGCCGCCGCCAGCACATCTCGCGCTGCATCGGCCACGTAACGCGCCGTCAGACCATATTTCTCAAGCAACGCATCGTTGGGCCCCGACTCGCCGAAAGTATCTTGCAGGCCCACTCGCCGCATAAAGGTAGGGCGCTGCTCCGCAAGCACCTCGGCTACCGCGCCC
>JBBSIK010000318.1:0-4360 GCA_038232115.1 Chloroflexia bacterium | reverse complement strand
TGGGCGCGGCTGGCGTGGACGACCCTCGCGTGCAGGTGCAGTTGGCCCGCAAACTGGCGCGTGGGCAGAGTGTGGCCTCAAGCGGACCCACGCGGGCGAGTATCTTCGCTGGCTCGTTGGGCGCGCTGCTCCGCAAACAATGGCTGCGTCTCACCCGTCTGTCGCCCTGGCAGAGCTTCATGAGCATTAGCTCCCTGCTTGGATTGGGGATTGCCCTGGCGTTCGGCCTGGTCGTGGCATCACGCGCAAGGCTGCCGTTTGAAGTGGTTGGGCTGGGGGTGCTCCTCGCCAACTTCTCGCTGATCAGATTCGGTGTAAGCACTGTGCTGGGTGATCTTGCCCATATAGATTTCTTCGTCGGCTGGCCGTTGAGCCGGAACAGGCTGCTCCTGTATGATGCGCTGCTGGGCTTCGGCCCACCATTCTTAAGCGGCGAACTGGCCCTGATGATCGTTGCACCCTGGGCGCTCGCGTCAGACGGCGTCTGGCTCTGGCTCATACTATGGCCTGCGCTGGTGCTGGCGACTGCCCTGGCATCCATGCTCGAACTCCATTTTCTGCTGAGGAAATGGCCCGCCACTCCCGAAACGCTGCCAAGCCTGGGGCCTCTCTCTGTGGCAGCAGCCTCGGCGATTTGGTTAGGCGCTGTGTTGTACGCATCGCTGCTGGTGCAAGAGCTGGGGGCTAGGGGCTAGTAGAGGACGAAACGCAAAGGCACAAAGACGCGAAGAACGCGCAAAGATCTAAAAAGGGCTTCTATACTCGGTACTCGGTACTTTCAACTTGGAACTTTCAACTCAATGGGGGTTGATGCATGCTATACCTGGTGGCTACGCCTATTGGCAATCTGGATGATATTACGCTGCGTGCCCTCGAAACTCTGCGGCAGGTGGATGTTGTAGCCAGCGAGGACACGCGCAAGACGGGGCTGCTGCTCAAGCACTTCGGCATACAGAAGCCTCAGATTGCTTTCCACGAGCACAACGAGGAGCGTGCAGGTGAGCAGATCACGAGGCTGCTACAGGAAGGCAAATCGGTGGCTGTGGTCACCAACGCGGGCACGCCTGGCATCTCCGATCCAGGCTACACGCTCGTGCGGCGGGCGGTTGATACCGGGCTTGAGGTGACACTGATACCGGGAGCTGCGGCGTTCGTCATGGGATTGGTGCTATCGGGACTGCCTGTGCATAGCTTCACCTTTCGTGGGTTCGCGCCGCGCAAGTCGGGGCCTCGTCGCCGCTTCTTCGCCTTAGACCAGACTTCACCCCATACGCTCATCTTTTACGAAAGCCCGTTTCGAGTAGAATCGTTCCTGCGCGACGCCCTCGAAGTGTTCGGCGACCGTCCCGCTGCCCTGGCGCGAGAGTTGACCAAGCTGCACGAGACTGTGGACCGGGGCGCTATCTCAACCCTGCTGGAAGGTGTGTCGTCGGGCAAGGCCAGGGGCGAATACGTGATTGTGATAGCGGGCGCGGAGAAGGGCGCTTCGAGAGGCGCGGCAGATGAGGATGCCGAAGAAGAGAGCGAGGGCACGGAGGGTGAGGATTTATGGGAAGATGATACTGATGATGACAGAGGCGCTCCATCGTCAGGGTAGGGCCAATTCATCTGTCTTATGTGGTAATATATAAGCCGGGTCGTGCTATAGCGGCTAGAGTTCTTGCTCGGTAGGTGATCTAATAAGAGCATGCGGAATCGGGACACCCTAAAGAATCAATCGACTCGTGCCAGTGGGCTATCGTGGGCGCTGCTGTGTGCGTTTGGCTTGGCTGTATGTGCCATTTTTGCTGGCTCCGCCGTAGGAAAATCCGCGCCCTCGCCGAGCGTGCGCGCCGGTGCTGTAGGGTCTCAGCTGGCAGCGCCCAGCCCGACGTTGGAAGTGTACGATCCGAATAAGATAGTCCCAACCGCTACGCCGACATTGCTGCCCCAGGCCACGCGGGAGGCTCTTTTCGAGGACGTTTGGACCACAGTAGACTACAACTATCTATACGAAGACTATCATGGCGTAGATTGGGACAAAATCTATGATGAGTACCAGCCGAAAGCGATGTCCGCCACCCGCGCGGTTGATTACTACAAAGCACTAGAAGATATGATCCTCGAACTCAAAGACGACCATTCTGCCTTCCTCCCGCCCCCATCGGCCCGGTACGAGAGAGACTTCGCAAATGGCACCCTCGACTATGCGGGCATCGGCATCACTGACGTTTACACTGACAACTCGCTGTTGGTGCTCTATACCTATCCAGGTAGCCCCGCAGCTAAATCCGGTATCAGGCCACGCGACCGTATCAAAGCTATAGACGATCAGCAGGTTAGCAAGGAAACGGGCAACGGCGCTCCCCTCGCGGGCTTAGTGGATACAAAGGTACATGTTACCGTCAGGTCCCCTGAGCAGCAACCGCGCGACCTGACGCTTACACGGGAGGTCATCCTCGGTTCGCCCCATCCTTCTATCGCCCAACTCCAGGCCGACCCTACAATTGCCTACTTGCGCGTGCCTACTCTGTTCGTCCACAGCATGGGCGCGCAGGTGGAGCACGCCCTTACCGACCTCGACCAGCGATACCTACTTCAAGACGTGCCGCTTAAGGGATTGGTGCTGGACTTGCGCTATAACGGGGGCGGCTGGGGCACCGTGCTGAACAGCATATTGGGGCAGTTCACATGGGGCAACCTGGGCACTTTTACCTCTGTCCGTAGCGCCGGTTTCCCTCTCGATGTAAAGAAAAGCGATCTGTATGAGAGGTTCAAAGCGATTCCGCTCGTTGTGCTGGTAGACGCGCATACCCAGAGTTATGCCGAGGTGTTGGCGGCTTCCCTACAGTCGAAGGGCCGCGTTAAGGTCGTAGGCACGCAGAGCGCGGGGAATACCGAGACGGTAGAGCTCTACGACCTGGCCGATGGTTCTCGGTTAGCCCTTGCACAGTACGCCTTCAACTTGCCTGACGGCACCAACCTGGAGGGGCGCGGCGTAACGCCCGATGTCGCTGTGAACAAGAATTGGACGAACTATACCGAAAGTGACGACCCCGATATTCTGGCTGCGGTCAATTTGCTCCACCAATTCAACGGGCGCTGATTCTGAGGCTGCTTGAATGCCCTTAGATGAACGAGACGAATACGCCGAGCGCCACTATCGCGGGCCCTTCTTGAGTGCGTTACTGGCGTGGGCGCTCTGGTTGCTG
Organism: Chloroflexia bacterium; assembly: GCA_038232115.1. Lineage (GTDB taxonomy): Bacteria > Chloroflexota > Chloroflexia > QHBQ01 > JADMIH01 > JADMIH01. The sequence continues at coordinate 1,169 of JBBSIK010000318.1, read as the reverse complement.
GCAACGGGCGTTGGTATAGCTGGGGGCCGCGCATTGGGTCTGGCGTTGGACCAGGCGGTCTATGTGAGTAGCCCGTTCTACCTGGGGGTGCTGGTACTTCGTGGCGCGCTTGGGGGGGCAGTTATCGGCGCTGCACAAGGTCTCGTATTGCTCCCACTGGTACACTGGCGCGGATACTTGTCCTGGGTAGTGGCTTCTGCCGCTAGTTGGGCCGCGCGCTCTATCTTATTGTTCCTGATTAGTAACTACCTGGTAGAGATATTTTCTGGTTTTGTGCCCGTGGGGTTGGCGCTGGCTGCGGGCGTTGGGGGGCTGGTCGTGGGCGGCGCTATGGGCCTTATTAAGGGCTATGTGCTGCGCGACCATCTGTGGCATGTGGCTTTATGGGTGGTGGCGAGCATAATGGGCGCGGCTATTGGGCGGGTCATAGCGGCTACCGGCATAACGCTGGGGTGGGTAGACAACCTGGTGGCGGTGACTGTTGTTGAAGGTGTTGTGTGGGCTGCTGTCACCGGCGCGATAGTGGCTAGCCAGTTGCGACGGCATAGAGCTGCTTCCAAAGCCTTAGTATCCCCAAAATCGCCCCATGTAGAAGTATTATTGCAGGTGGGCCAGCCTGCTGAGGTGCTGCCTGGCCTGTTTCTCTCGATCGAGCGCCTGGAAGTAAGCAGTGGCGCTATTGTGTGGCAGGGTTCATTGCGTAACGGTAAGAATCAGCCTCTGAGCATAGCTATAGAGCCGCGTCAGATGAAAATCAGCGATAGTACTTCTAAACCCTATGCTGTTTCTCATGTAGATATGGCTGGTGTGGCGATACCGACAGGGCAGCAAGTACCCATCATGGTGCAGGCAACTATCCTGCCTTACTCTCCTATTCCACCTGCTGCGACATATCTGGAACTTGCGTACACCTCTGACAGGCAGGGCACGTATATATTTCGCCAGAGCTTGCGTGAAGTAGGCACTGCCCACGCCACGAGCGATCCGAGCCATAGCTAGGAGGAGTGCGGCTTACCTTCTCACCAGGCCACCCCCTATCTTTCCACCACCCGCACGCCGTCTGCCCCTGCCACTATCGCCCGCCTGACGATGCCCACGAACAGGCCGTGATCTACGACGCCGGTGATGCGCTTGATACTATCGCCCAGGGCAGCAGGGTCGGAGATGCC
>JBBSIK010000317.1:0-4367 GCA_038232115.1 Chloroflexia bacterium | reverse complement strand
TGTCGAGCACCCAGCGTACTCGCAGTCCCGACAGCGCCAGCCCTGTCAGCCCACTGTAGCCCACCGGCTTGAAAACATGTACTATGTCCGGCTTGAAACTGTCCGATTGGCTAAAGTGTGCGATACGCCCTGAGCCAGGGATTGGCCTGTGGTCACGGCTGAGTGCGGAACGGACCAGTCGTTGGGTGAGGCTTATGGCTCCTTGTCCCCTCATGGGGAGTGCGAGCGTTGTCATGCTCAACCAGCCTGCGCTTGCCGGGTCGCGGCCCATTCTCTCAAATGTGGTGCCAGGCACGGCGGACGGGTCATCCCACGGCGGGATAACCACCCGCACCTGGTGTCCCCTCTCTGCCAGTGCGCGAGCCAGGGGCAGCATGCGGAAGGAGACTGTGCCCTTGGGCTGCATACCAAACGGCGCTATGAACGCGATTTGCATGGGTGCATTATACGTGACGCGCTAGCTGAGGCGTTACTCGTAATTGTAAGTGTTCAGAATAAACATGATCCTCATGCCACCATAGACGATGAGGACAGCTTCTGACCCCTGATCCCTAGCCCTTGACCCCTATTCTCAGAGGAGCTAGAGCAGGGCTGGCAGCAGGGCTGTGTCAAAGTCGTGCATGTAGCAAGACGCAGTGCCAAACTGCCTTGTGTCATTCCGAACGTAGTGAGGAATCGGGTGGGTATAGAACAGTGCTGAATTAGAGAAAGTAAGCGGTAAGATTGCAACTGTGTACAAGGGTGTGTACAAGGGCCAACCGATTCCTCACTACGTTCGGAATGACAATGTGTGGTTTGTGTGCTCAGTTTGCTGCCTTTGAGACTTTACATCAGCCATGGCTCGCTCGTAGAGGCGCATTGTCACTGCTCGCAATTTATGATAAAATCACAGGTAATGCCCGGCCTGCGCGTAGGTAGCCGGGCATCACAGTGCAATGGAGCACAGTGGCATAAATATTGTCTGCCGTTTGTGCATTCCGTATCCCGTATATGGCATGGCAACGAGGCCGCGCTCTACATATTATATGTCCAAATACTTACCAGGGAGTAGCATGAATGGATACAGCTTCGATAATGACCTATCTCGTACCTATCGCGGCGCTGGTGGCGATAGGCTTCGCTATCTACCTAGCCAGGGACGTGCTGGGTAGGGACACCGGCACACCGGAGATGCAGGCGGTAGCCAGCACCATCTTCGAGGGCGCAAGGGCCTTTCTCAAGCGCCAGTACACCACCATCTTCACGCTCGCGGGCGTGACAGCGATCTTAGTGGGTGTTCTACTGGCGCTCATCCCCAACAGCAATGCGGGCACAAGCGTTAGCCAGGGAACGCTGGGTATACTCACTTCTATCTCGTTCCTACTGGGTGCGGTCTGCTCAGGTATCTCCGGCTATATCGGCATGGACGTGGCTGTGCGCTCCAACCTGCGTACCGCCTCCGCCGCTCGCCGCTCGCTCGGTGAGGCGTTGACCGTGGCGCTGCGTGGTGGGGCGGTATCGGGCTTTCTGGTGGTGGCGCTATCCGTGCTCGGTGTGTTCGTTATCTTCCAGGTCTATTCTCTGATTGCGGGGGGCGGCGCTGAGGGTTACGCCCAGGCCCCCTTCCTGATTGTGGGCTTCGGCTTCGGCGCTTCGTTCGTGGCCCTCTTCGCACAGCTTGGCGGCGGTATCTACACCAAGGCTGCCGACGTGGGTGCAGACCTCGTGGGTAAGGTCGAAGCAGGTATCCCCGAAGACGACCCCCGCAACCCCGCCGTTATCGCCGACCTTGTGGGCGATAATGTAGGCGACTGCGCGGGTCGTGGGGCCGACCTATTCGAGTCGACTGCCGCCGAGAACATAGGCGCGATGATCCTGGGTGTGGCTCTCTTCGAGATAACGGGCCGCCACAACGTGGCCTGGATACTCTTTCCCCTGATGGCGCACGCCTTCGGCATCTTCGCCTGCATCATCGGCCTCCTGAGCGCACGCGTAAGCAATGGCGCGGATATAAGCGACAAAGCCGGGCTGGCAGCTCTCAATAGAGGCTACTATGTCGTGGCGGTTATCTCCGGTTTCGCCATAATGGGCCTCAGTCTGCTGGTATTTCCCGAAACGGCGCGTGCCGGTGGGTCGTCGGGCTTATGGCTGGGTATGTCCGGCATAGTGGGTATCCTTACCTCCATCGCCTTCGTCTATATCACCCAGTATTACACGGCAGGCGCGTGGCGACCCGTGCGCGAAATCGCGGGCGCGGCAAGAACAGGCCCCGCCACTACTATCATATCCGGTATAGCCGTAGGCTTCGAGACCACCCTCCTGCCCGCCCTGACCATTGCCGCGGCGCTGGGTGCGTCGTACTGGCTGGGCACACAGGCCAATCCCGTGGCTGCGGGCCAGGACGCCATTTCGATTAGAGTGCCAGGCCTCACCACCACAGTCTCGGTGGACACGATAATCGCCTCCGGCCTGTTCGGCACTGCGGTGGCCACTATAGGCATGTTGATGTCGTGCGCCTATATCCTGGCTATGGACACCTTCGGCCCCATCACCGACAACGCCGGTGGCATTGCCGAAATGTCGCACCAACCGGCGAGTGTGCGTAACATCACCGACGGCCTGGACGCCGTGGGCAACACGACGAAGGCGCTCACCAAAGGCTATGCTGTCGGCTCTGCTGCATTGGCTGCCTTCCTCCTCTTCTCGGCATATCTCGATAAAGTCCGGCAAGTAGCCCAGGGTAAGCCAGGCGTGACTATTCCCCTGACAGACACCAGGGGTGCAGCCGCAGTCGGCCAGGACCTGGGCAACGGCATAATAGCCAAAGGTGGTGAGATACTGGGCGGCGCGCCCGCTATCAACCTGGCGAATCTCACTGTGTTTATCGGCGCGCTGATGGGCGCGATGCTCGTCTTCTTCTTCTCGTCGCTGGCTATACGCGCGGTGGGACGCGCTGCGGGCCAGATGATCGAGGAAGTGCGCCGCCAGTTCCGCGCAGACCCCGGTATCATGCTAGGCACCTCTCGCCCCGATTACGCCCGCGCGGTGGACATCGCGGCCCGCTCAGCACTACGCGAAATGATAGCGCCCGGCGTGTTGGCTGTGGCTACTCCCGTCCTAGTGGGTCTGGTGCTCGGCTGGCAGGCAGCAGGCGGCCTTCTCATGGTGGGCACCATCGTGGGCGTGCTGATGGCAAACGTGCTCAACAACGGCGGCGGCGCGTGGGATAACGCTAAGAAGTTCATTGAGTCGGGGGGTCTCAAAGACGCCGGAGGCAAGGTTCTCGGCAAGGGCAGCGAGGCTCACAAGGCGTCCGTCGTTGGCGACACGGTGGGCGACCCGTTCAAGGACACCGCAGGCCCCTCCCTCCATGTGCTCATCAAGCTGCTGGCAACGATCACGCTGGTGCTGGCCCCTCTATTCGTGCGGTAGAGGACTCTCGCATGCAAGCAGGAAGGGTGCCGATACATAGACACCCTTCCTGCTTGCATGCTCATGCCACCACCCGTTCCGCTATTTGTCTTCTTGCTCTTCCACGTCTGCGTGGCGTAGGACACCGATCAACTCTCCATCAGATGTAGTGACGAGCACATACTCACGCTTGCGGAAGTATTGCTGAGCATCATGTGGCGTCGTGTCCGGGCGGATGGTCTGAGGTCCCGGCTGCATACGCTGCTCGGCTGTACTTTCAGGGTCTGAGTTGAGATCGTCGGGCCACAGCATTCCCAGTACGATCCTCTCGGCGTTCACCACCGGGCACACGTCCCAATCCGCACTGCTTACGCGCCGGGCCACCTCTCCTATCTTCTCTCCCATGTGGCAGGTAGGCACGTCTTTTCTCACCAGTTTGCCAACCTTCAGTTCGCCCGCCTTTGCGCCTTCACTGGGTAGGCCGTTGGCGAGCCAGTCCACCTTCCCCGCGGTATACCTATACACCTTTGTAAAACCGAGACTTTCGAGCCGCCACGCGGCTCTCGAACTCATGTCTCACTGGTAATCGTAGCAGTAGGTTACAACGGGTTCAGCAGGGTCCAGCCGTGAGGTCGTCTCTCGCGTAAGTACTCTCAGCGGTATATTGATAGCACCCCGCAAATGCTCCTCATTATATTCTTCCGAGGGTAGCACCTCGACTATCTGTGCGCCGCCCTCCACGAGCTTGAGCACCTGATCACGTTCGATACTGCTTGGCATGGCATCACTCTTTCTTTAGCTTTCCGGTAACTTGTCACTCTCAGTGGACGCCCAGTTTGATCCTCTCATGCGCGCCCTGCGGTGCGGTCGTCCACGCAGGCCAGGCTTAAACCGCTAAACGCCCTCGCCCACGGTACCCGACATAGGGTTCGTCTTGAGCACCTTCTCTATGAACGCCTTCGCGTCCGCATCCCTGT
>JBBSIK010000316.1:0-4368 GCA_038232115.1 Chloroflexia bacterium | reverse complement strand
CGGTCGTCTGACCAGGCCCCTTTTGTTGTGCCCTATTCCTAACATCCTAATTAAGAATTAAGCATTAAGAATTAAACATTCCCAAAGAGATCAGCTTCTTCGGAAGATCGTGGCGACCCTGCCGAAATCTATGCGGGCACCGTCTTCCAGCCGTTCGCGGGCGTGGGCGGGTAGGCGTTGGCCGTCGAGCTTGGTGAAGTTGGTGGATTGCAGGTCTTCGACGAAGTATTCGCCGTTGACACAGAGCATGCGCGCATGTCGCCGCGATACGCCACCTTCCTCTCCGCCGTAGGGTGTGAGGTCAACATCGGGGAAGATGCCGCTGGAGGGGTCTTCCCTGCCAACGGTGATCTCTTCCTGGTCGGGGAGGGATAGCTCAGCGCCGGTGGAGATAATAACCAGGCGGGCCATCGTGTTCTCCGATCCGCCGTTGTTCGACATCTGAACACCTGAGCCAGTGGTGGGAGCGCCAAGGCCTCCCGCCACGCCTGCATTAGCATCTGCTCCGGCCCCTACCGTTTCGCTGTCCATCAGCCCAGATTGCTCTGCGGAGCCAGAGCCGGTTTCATAGCCCGCGCCGATACCTGTACCTGCGTTCGCTGGGAGCGTACCTGCTTCGGCAGCAGGCTCCAACGTATCGCCACCGGCCTGTTCTTGCAGTGTGCCGCCGGAGTAATCCTGGTCCTGCACGCCAGCGCCGGACGTTGTGTATTCTGCGCCTTGCGTGGCACTCCCTATGGAATCCATGTCGGAAGCGCCACTTTGCCTACTGCTCTCATCGGACGTTGCTGCCTGTGGAGATTGAACCGGGGGGGTATAGCTGCCGCTGCCCGCAGCAACCGGCTCCGAAGCCGGGATCGCGCCGTGGGAGGCTGCACCTGTTCCTGCCCCCGTTGATGAGCTACCCAGGCCGGTAAGGTAGGAGCGCAGATCGGCCATCCCACGCCCAAAGCCTGCCCAGTCGCCCGTGCCGAGCGCACGTTGCGCCTCATCCAGGTAGTGAAGAGCTTCACCTGCACCCGATCCGTGAAGGCCCACTGCTTCGCCGCCTGCGCTGCTGCCGGCCACATCGCCGGGTGCGTAAACTATGCTTGCCGCATCTGCATATGCATTCTGCTCTTGTTCGTCTATGGGGGTGATGCCAGGCAATGAAGCTCCACCGTCCGCACCTTGCTCCATCTGGAACCCGGCAGGGGGCCAGCCACTTTCATCTGGTTGCTGTCCGCCACCCACGCCGGCATCGTAGCTTTGCACTCTGTCCTCAGTGACTGGCACTTCCAGGTTGGCGCTGCTTTGGCTCGGAGCGTGCTCGGCGTCGGCTGGCTCGAACACGCCCTGTGCGGCTACTCCGTTGCCCATAGCTGCGGCCTCTGTAGCACCGACCCCGGAACTACCGGTAGTAGCGTGGCTTGTGCCACTCATCGGGTCCGCGGCTATTGGACCTGTGCCCGCTGTGGAGCCGCCTCCATGTGCGTCAGCAGAGTCGCCCTGTCCCTCATGTCCCTGGCCGCTACTCGTGCTGTACTGCTGCGTTGTAGGAGCCTCTGGCCCGGAGCCTGCATATGATGGTACCCCCGAAGCGGCATATCCTGTGTGGCCCGCGTGCTCGCCTTCCTGTTGGCCCATGGAGCCTGCCGAGCTTGCGCCCACGGCTGTGTTGCCCGCGAGTATTCCATTCTGACCGGCCTGGCTGGAGGCGTCGCTGAGCTGGCTTCCAACACCAGCATCGTCACCCTGTAGACGCGCACCGCACTCGTCGCAAAAGACGTAATCGGGGGGATTTTCGTTACCGCAATTGGGGCATTTCATTCTGATTCTCCTCGTCTGAGTCTGTTATACACCTGGAATGGAGACGCCGAGTTGAACGCCTACAAGGGTTAAAACTAACCATGCTACTCCAGCCAGTTCAGCAGTGAGCAACACCAGTGCCATCGTCCAGCCTGCGGCCCTCCTTATCCAGGAGGGGCGAGCCATAACGCGTACTTCTATCTGCTGATCGCCGCCGGAGCTTTTCACCCAGAGTCTGCCCGTGTTGAGGCGATCTGATGGTACAAGCAGCTTCACATGCAATGACCAGAGCCACAGCAAGGCTTCCGCCAGCAAAATTACACCGACCGCCCCGGCCAACCCCCACAGCAGTATCCTACCCAGGGAGCTTGCTACCAGCAGTAGCAGCCAGAACCAGCACCCGATAAACGGCAGCACACGGCGAGTGCGTGCCCATATAATAGCGAATAGATTGGGTACTTGCAACTCCACCTGCCCGAAACGTAGCTGGCGACGACGTACTTTCACTTCGAGGGTGATTGTGCTGCCATTGAAGTGAGCCGGATTATACGCGATCCATGGCTGGCTGGCAAGCACTTTGCCCTCAACTCGCTCGCCGCCCACGCCCTGCAGTTGCACCCGCCGCATCGGCTTGCGGTTCCAATCAGTGTCACCGAGGTCCACCAGCCGTTCCGAAATGACCAGTTCACTGCTGCCAGCTCCAGAGCCGGACGATGCGCCGTTACTGCCAATCTTCGGTATCTTTATTTCTAGCGGCTGCGACCTGGGTGCGGAGGTTCTGGAGGCCGGAGTCTGCCTGGTGGTAGACTCTTTGAGAGAGGGTACGCTCCTGGACGCGGCGGTCGACTCGGTAGGTGCGACGATGTCTGATGCGGGTGGCGTAACCGAGGTGGTTGCGGCTACGACCGGTTCTGGCGTGACCGGCTGTGCAGAGCTTGCGTTTATCCTGCCCTCCTTCTGTGGAGATGCTACAGTCGCGCTCTGGGTCACGAAGGGCGAGTTGAACACAGGCGTATTTGCCTGTGGCACGTGAACTACCTGAGGTGGCATCGGCGCAGGTGTGGGCGCTGTGGCCTCGTCAACGCGTGTCTGTGGTTTCTTTCTGGCAGGTGCGCTGCTTTTTTGCTTGCTGGGCGCGCTAGAGATGGCAGGTACTGATGTCGGTGTCGCCGGCTGTGCTGTCGGTGCTTGCGTGGCCTTGATGATCTGAGGCAGGTCTACACCGATGGCCCTGGCGAAGGCCTCTATAGTCTGGTAGCGTTTCTGCGGGTCCAGGCTGAGCGCCTCCGTAACGGCGTTGTCTATCCGGGCGGAAGCGTTGGTATTGTACTGCCTTACGGGCAGCCAGTTGAACGGGTTGAGGCTTGGGTCGCGGTTGGTGAGCAACTGGTGCAGAGTTGCGGCGAAGGCGTAAATATCAGACCGCTGGTCGGTCTGGCCTTTGCCATACTGCTCCGGGGGTGCGTATCCTGCCGTGCCGAATGCCTCGGTATCGTGAGCCTTGTCGGCCTTGTGGATGCGAGCTATACCGAAGTCTATCAGCTTGATGCGCTCGGTGCCCTCAACAAGCATGATATTGGCGGGCTTGAGGTCTCGGTAGATGATAGGCGGGTCCTGGTGGTGGAGGTACTGGATAACATCAGCGATCTGCCGCGCCCAGACGAGCACCTGCTCCTCTGGAAGGGCGCCACCAGCCGCGTCCAGCACATTGAGCAGGGTGCGGCCCGGCACAAACTCCATGACCAGGAAGTGCTTACCAAGTTCCTCGAACGTCTCAAGCACTCCTACAAGATTGGGGTGGTGGAGGCCCGCAAGCATCTGGGCTTCGCGGCGGAAGTCGGCCACAGCCTGCGTGCGCTCTCTGGGTGGCAAGGCAGCCGGGCTGATCTCCTTGATAGCCCACCGGTTGCCTTGCTGCGCGTTCAGGTCGGTGCTCTCGTACACGGCTCCCATACCGCCCTGCGCAACCTTACGCAATATGCGGTAGTGGCGCTTGAGCAGGGTGCCCGCCGGAATGCTGCCCGTCACATCGGCTGCAAAAGGCACAGGAGTCGTGGGGGGCGCGGAAGCCGGACTTGCTGGGGCTGCGCCGACATGAGGGAGCGCGTATGCCTGTTCAGCGATGTTCTGCCGAAGCCTGTGTCCGCAATGCGCGCAAAACACTGATGCCGACCGGTTGGGCCTTCGGCATACGGGACAAATCGGGCCGCTAAACGGCTCGGACGAACTGGCACTTTTGGAGGCGACGGGTTGCGCGGAAGGCGCCTTCTCAGCATGGGCCAGGGGCGCGCCGCACACGTCGCAGTTGCGCGAGTCAGCCGGATTAATTTTGCCACATACAGGACAAATCAACATTGCAACAACCTATACGTCCTGGACGCTCTGTGGGTTACGGAAGATGAAACGTGAACCGTGATGCGGCTCGGTAAAGACGGATGCTGCTATCCACTGGACTCTCTTCAGCCAGCCGCATCACGTTTCACATTTCACGTATCGAGCCTTTGCGTCAGCTTCCTGGTCTCGTATCTGATCTCCTTAGTACCTTCTGTGGACACCTGGCCGCTTTTTTCTAGGCGGGCG
>JBBSIK010000315.1:0-4376 GCA_038232115.1 Chloroflexia bacterium | reverse complement strand
TGCTCTTCACCGGGCAAAGGATAAACGATAGTAACTTTGCAACCGAAACGCCCCGGTTGCTCCAAGACCCGCCCAACGCAGCAGCTCCGACGACTTAGGGACTACCGATAAATAAACTAGGGCGTGTTTTCAAAAGCTGATAAAGCTGGTAGAAGAGGAAGTATGAGTACAAAACATACCACAAAACGCAGGCACGAGCTAACGGACGAGCAGTGAGCACGCATTGAACCCCTGCTACCTGAACGAAAACCGGGTCCGGGAAGACCGGCCAAAGACCATCGGACACTACTCAATGCAATGCTCTGGATAAACAAGACCGGCGCTCCCTGGCGAGACTTAGCGCAGACGTTCCACCGCTTGCAGCGCGCATCAATCCGCGATGCATTCGGGCTAAGGGACGATGAGTAGATACCTCTTTCTTCTCCCTTTCTCCCTCCCCACATGTGCTAATCCTTCCGCAGAACTTTTGTTCTGGGTATTTCGAGCGTAAAATAGGCAAACGAGAGCATTTCAGGGGGCATTTAGGTGCAAAAGAGCAGAGTAGCAGCATCTATTTCTGCTGTAGCGAGGCCCTATATCGGCGGCAGAAATACTACTACATTTGATAAGATAGACTTCAGCTCATTACTATATAGTATAAGCAGCTGCTCACTACCCCTACTACCCTGCATAAGAAACCCCCATCGCTCGATGAAATAGGTCAATTGTTAAATGTGCGGAAGGATTAGCCACATGTGGGAGGGCGGTAGACCTCAGTCAGGCAATCTGCTGATTTGCTCCATCCCAAGTCTGAACACTTACTATACAGATAACTGTCCCACATGCGGTGGGTTGACATAACGGTGGGGGATGTATCACGAATTTGGCCTAAAAATCGGCTGCTGGTGGGGCAACATCTCCTAGAATCTGATCGTTTTCACCCCCCTGGTGGGGAATTACAACTCGCCCACCGTTTGTAGGACAGTTACCTATACAGGTACAGGATTCTGTTGACGAGGAGTTGCAAAAGCACTATACTCAATTAGTAGGTAACGGCATGCCACGTGGGTAAACGCCCCATGCAGAGATAAAGAGGGAGATATGAAACTATTCAGAACGGTGACTATGCGGTCTACGCCATTATTGGCCTGTAGCTGTTTGCTTGGGCTGCTGATGATACTGGCCGGTTGTGGCGCAACTTCCCCATCCCCCGCATCGCCCGCTGCACAGGCGGGCACGCAGGTAAAGACCTCTTACGGCGCTTACACGAACCTCACCCCATCAGAACTGAAGCCGATGCTTGACAGCAAGGACTTCTTCCTGGTGGATGTGCATACCCCGCCGGAGGGTAGGCTGCCCAGGACTGATGCGCGCATAGTTTTCGACCAGGTGGCACAGCAGATCGGCAAGTTTCCCGCTGACAAGGGGGCCAAAATCGTGCTCACATGCCGTAGCGGGCGGATGAGCAGCATCGCGAGTGAGACCCTAGTACAGCTGGGCTATACCAATATCTATAACCTGGCTGGTGGAATGAACGCCTGGAAGTCGGCGGGGTATGAAATAGTGCCGGAAGGTAAGTAAGCTCTCGAACAAGGACCTTTGTGAGGAAGGTTGGAATTGGAGAATAAGCCTTGAGCAACAAGCGAGGGGGGCAAGCGGCACCACGAAAGAGGCACGGTCAGGGGCATGTGCAGGCTGACAGCCTGGGGGCGTATAGACCGGCTGACCTCACTGGATGATGCACGCATCAAGCGTTTTGTGTACATATGTAGGAGGAAGGCACATGCCGCGCAGATGGACGCCCTATGATAGGATGAGCCGTAAAGAAGACAACAGCTTACACAAGCTTCTGGGTGAACTGGAAGTGGAGTTGATGGAGCACATGTGGCAGCTTGGTCAGGCTACCGTGCGCGATGTCACCACACGGGTACATCAAGTGCGACCTGTGGCCTACACTACCGTTATGACAGTCATGGCGCATCTTGCCGAGAAGGGCTTGCTTAAGCGCACGCCGATTGACAAAAAGACGCATCTCTACACGGTAGCCCTCACCAAAGAACAGTTCGTCGAGCGCTCCAGCAGGCAGATGGTAGAGGCTATGTTGGAGGACTTTGGCGACCTTGCGCTTGTCACATTTCTTGAGGCAGTGGATCAGGTCGGTCCCGAACAGATGAAAAGACTACGCAACCGATTAAAAGACCTGAAGTCAAAAGCCTGATAGACCGCCGGAGACGAAGAGAGAAGAGATGCGAGCGAGAAAGCACTTCCACCGATTGCTGGCTACTGTACTGCTAACTACAGTGCTGTTGGGAGTGGCCTTGCTCAGCCCGGTGCTGCTTGGCCGCCTCCTCTCACGCGATCAGGCAGGCGAGCAAGGCGCCCTGCTCACGTGCCTGTTCATACCAACACCGGCTGATTGGCCTTCGCACATTCTAAGCTACACATTGGTTGCGGTGCTTGGTTTGGGTGCAATATGCGGGCTGCACTCGCTTGTCCGGCAGTGGTATCGCACTCGACGCTTGACCCAGGCGTTATTGAAGTTCGTGATGCCCACCAATGGCAACTCTCTGACGCGTAGAGGAGTGCCTGATTATATAGCGGAAAGGCTTGACCTTGTTGACATGGAATCGCCGGTAGCTTTCTGCTATGGATGGATGCGCCCTCGCATCTGCGTTTCCACTGGCGCACTTGCAGGGCTGCACAAGCGGGAGGTGGCGGCTTTGCTCCTGCACGAGTATCACCATCTCTTACGGCGCGATCCTCTCAAGACGGCAGTTTCCCGCATACTAGCCGCCGCCTTCCTTTTCCTACCCATCGTGCAGGCTCTGCACGATCAGTACATGGTGGCTAAAGAAATAGACGCCGACGAATACGCGCTGCACGTACAGGGCAGTGAGCAACCGCTGTTGGCCGCCTTGTATAAGTTGCTCTTGAAGCAGCCTATGCACAAACTCTCCGAACTGGCTGTTGTGGGGGCCGCAGACTCGATAGCCCAGCGTCTGGACTACCTGCTTGAGGGGCAGCAGCCCGCAGGCCCACGGGTCGCGTCTCTGTTCGTAAGCTCTTCAGTGCTGGCAGCTATTACCGCTCTTATGGCTTTTACAACGTGGACCTCTTCGATGGGTGCCCTCTGGCATCAAGCTCACTCAGGGCTTGGCGGCTGCTGAAGTTTGCCTTATGGTGTTTTCACACGTCTCGCGCCGCGACCTGACCGCACAAGCATGCTCCACAAGGCCCCTGCTATCAGTAAAGCAAAGCTCACGTAATAGAACGGGTCGGAAGGGGCAACATAGATGCTGCTGTACAGCAGCGCAGAGGCAAGCACTGTAACCAGGAACGGCCCAATCTGCCCGTGTGCTCGATAGGCGAAGTAGGCACCCACAATCCCGATTAGTAGCAACAGTATAAAGATAGGGCGCAGCACTGCGTCGGGTATCTGTGTCAGCGCCCCCAATCCCGCGTTCTGCAAGAGTGCCGTTATAGGGGCGACCCGAGTAGCGCCCACTGTCGCGCCGCTCATACCAGCCATACCAGCCGTAGCTGTGGCGGCTACTCCCATCGCGCCCATGCTGCCCATACATGCCACTGAAGTAAGCGCGCCCAGGAATGCGCTTGAGGATAGCGCCTGCTTCTTTTTGTCTGACCGCATTACACGTTCCTCACATGACTAACGCCGGTACTTATAGATAACATCCATCAGGTCGTCGTAGGCTTTAGCCTGCTCGCCTGGATCGTCCGACTGCAGAGCATCGGTCATACAGCTCTCAAGATAGTTGCGAGTTACCAGTTTACCAACTTGCGATAGTGCCTCTTGTGCCGCCGACAACTGCATAAGCACGTCAAGGCAGGGCCGGTCCTCGTCTATCATCTTCTCAAGCCCTCTCACCTGACCCGCTATTGCGCGTAGCCGCCGCCTTATCGCATCTGCGCGTTCAGCCGCAAACCTCTCCTTTGTTATCGCTTTTGCTGCTCCTTGCTCGTCCATTGGGTACTCCTTACTTGACAGGTCCAATCCTACCGACTAGAATCGATATACCCCTACCCCCTGGGGGTATTATCTCTATATCCTCTAGCGCTGTCAAGGGCGAGGGGCGGCTGGGAGCCTACTTAGTGACAAGCAACGTCTTTAGACAATACGGCAAAATAATAGCGAGCCGCACCTACTTCCCGCTCTGGCTGGGGCAACTCGTGTCTAACTTCGGGGACACGCTCAACTATATCGCCCTGGTGGTGCTGGTGTATCGCCTATCGGGGTCGGGCCTGGCGGTCTCAGCCACCGTGCTCTTTGAGATAGTGCCCTTGTTGCTGCTGGCCCCCGTCGCGGGCGTGGTGATTGATCGCTTCCCGCGTAAGGCAATCCTGATCACCTCAGAGCTTGCGAGGGCCGCCCTCGTGCT
>JBBSIK010000314.1:0-4397 GCA_038232115.1 Chloroflexia bacterium | reverse complement strand
CCGCGCAGTCAGGTTGAAACGCCAAGCCCTATAAGTGGCGAAGAGGTTGACCCGCGGGACCAGATGGAGGAGGGCACGCTGTCGAACCCCGACATCACGGCGACGATAACTCTAACCTCCACAACGCTTACAGCGACGCGTACCGCCAGGCCACTCCGGTAGCATAAGATAAAGAGGGAAGGACTCACGTTATTGAGTCCCTCCCTCTTTATCTTATGCTACCAGGTTACCCTAACCGCATCACGTTTCACTTGGGTCCCGCGTTGCGTACCTCGTCGGCCACTTGGTCGGCGAACTTGGCGAAATTATCTTTGAATCGCTGTGCCAGGTTGCGCGCGGCTGCGTCATAAGCGTCCTTGTCGGCCCAAGTGTTGCGCGGTTGGAGCACCTCACTGGGCACGCCGGGGCAACTTGTAGGCACTTCAAAGCCAAATGTTGGGTCAATAGTGGTCGGTGCCTGGGCCAGCGTGCCGTCGAGGGCAGCTGTGACCATGGCGCGGGTGTGGCTGATGCTCATGCGGTGACCCTGGCCGTAAGCGCCGCCCGTCCAGCCCGTGTTCACGAGCCACACGTGCGAGCCATGCTGCTTGATCTTCTCGCCGAGCAGTCGAGAATACGTCATGGGCGGCAAAGGCAGGAAGGGGGAGCCAAAGCAGGCCGAGAAGTTCGGCTCAGGCTCAGTGATTCCACGCTCGGTGCCTGCCAGCTTGGCGGTATAGCCGGAGAGAAAGTAGTATCTCGCCTGCTCAGGGGTGAGGCGGGCAATAGGAGGCATTACGCCGAAGGCATCGGCGGTAAGCATCAAGACATTCTCGGGGTGGCCGCCTGTGCCGGTAGACGATGCGTTCGATATAAACTCTATCGGGTAGGCCGAGCGGGTGTTCTCGGTCAGCTTGGAGCTTTCGAGATCGAGCTTGCGGTCTTCGGGGTCCATCTCAACGTTTTCCAGCAAGGTGCCGAAGCGGTGCGATGCGCGCCAGATATCCGGCTCTGCCTTCTGCGACAGCTTGATGACCTTCGCGTAGCAGCCACCCTCGAAGTTGAACACGCCTTCGTCGCTCCAGCCGTGCTCGTCGTCGCCAATGAGGGTGCGATTGGGATCGGCTGAAAGGGTCGTTTTGCCGGTGCCCGATAGTCCGAAGAAGAGGGCAGTGTCGCCCTTCGGCCCAATATTGGCCGAGCAGTGCATTGGCATGACGCCGCGCATCGGCAGCACGTAGTTCATCACCGTGAACATTGATTTCTTGATCTCGCCCGCATATTCCGTACCACCCACGAGCACCAGATTCTGCGCCAGGTTGAGGGCGATGAACGTCTCCGTGCGGGTGCCTTCCTCGGCAGAGTTAGCATGGAAGGAGGGTACGTCCACTACGGTGAAGTCGGGCTGGAAGCCGACAAGCTCGTCCTGTGTGGGGCGGATGAAGAGATTGCGGGCGAAGAGGTTGGCCCATGCGGTCTCGGTGAATACTCGCACTTTGAGACGGTACTGCGGGTCGGCGCCTACGTAGAGGTCCTGCACATATAGCCCTTTGCCGCTATCCTTGATGTAAGCGAGCAGTCGGTCGCGCAGGGCGTTGAATTTTTCTTCAGGAAGGGGCTGGTTTACGCTACCCCACCATACTTTGTCCTGGCTGGATGGCTCCTGCACGACGAACTTGTCCTTGGGGGAGCGGCCTGTATACTGTCCTGTGCTTACTACCAGTGGCCCGTCTGCCGCGAGGCGTCCTTCGCCGTTGCGTATCGTCTCCTCGTAAAGTCGCGCCGTGTTCAGGTTGTGCCGGGCGCTGTTTATTTCTATAGGCAGATTTGAGGCAGTGGGCCTATCTGTAACTTGCATTCGTCAACCTCCTTGTTGTACGAAACATCTTGCTGGGCGAGCATCTCTACGCTGGTGTAAAGCTCTGCCCGGTTCGTTCCTTCATTAAAGTTCCGTTTTGTATAGCGCTTTCTCATGGGCAATATTCACGCCCCTCTTTAGAAGCGATAGATTTAATTGTAAAGTACAAAGGCCAGTGTTGGCAAGGAGGGGATGAGGTGAAAGGCGAAGAGTGAAAGTACAGGTACTAAGCTGGAACTTGTACAATTCCACGTTCGGAATTGTGTGTAAGCATAGGCACTCTCATGCCCACGCCTAAGACCTCGAACTATAACATTTCACAGTAACTGTCTACTTCACAGAAGAAAAAGCTCACATCAAATGAGGTGCATGACATGAATTCAACCATCATCCTGATTGGCCCAATGTGCGCAGGTAAGAGCACAATCGCAGAATTACTGGCCGAAAAACTGGGGCTACTCCACTACGTGGTAGATGATGATCGCTGGAAGTACTACAACGAAATCGGTTATGACGAAGCTGTAGCCTCTCAGATTGCTAAATCCGACCAGGGAATGTTGGGGCTGTTACGCTATTGGAAACCGTTTGAGGCCCACGCAGTTGAACGAGTTTTGGCTGACCACCCTGATTGTGTGATCGACTTCGGTGCAGGCCATTCAGTGTATGAGGACGAGGAGCTATTCTCCCGTGTGCAGCGTGCGCTGACTCCATATCCAAACGTCATACTACTCCTGCCATCTCCTGATCTCGAAGAATCGGTTGAGATATTAAACGCCAGATTTGGACAACTGCTTCTGAGAGAAATCGGTGAAACAGATAGCAGGCTATTGGGTGTGAATGAGCATTTCGTCAAGCATCCATCGAATTATAAACTAGCAAAAATGGTCATCTACACAGACGACAAAACACCTGACGAAACGTGTACTGAGATTCTTCAGGAGCTTGAGAAATAAGACCAAGCTGCCTGATAGGGCATAAAGCCGGCAAAGAGCGTGGCTTATTCAGACGATTTGATCCATACGTTCCTCGTAGCAAATAGCCCAGGTTTGGTGGTGTTATAATGCAGCGAGTAAGCACAATATATAGAGCAGTATAAGCATAGAGCAGTATAAACATCCTAGTAGCAGAGCATAGATTGACCGAATTGACAAAAGAAAGCGCTGTACCTCTTACGGGCCAGATAATCCGCCTCTATGCCGATGTCGCCACAGTGCAGGCGGGTGATCGCACGGTGCAGTGTGCCATCAGGGGTAAGCTGTTCACTGACGACCCTCCGGCAGTGGGCGACTGGGTGGAGGTGAGCGAGGCGGGGCGCGATCCGGTCATTACGGCTGTGCTGCCTCGCAAAAGCGTGCTGGCGCGGCGGGCGGCGGGCACCACGCTCAAGCGGCAGGTGCTGATCGCCAACGTGGACCAGGTAATTGTGGTGTTCGCGGCAACCAATCCCGAACCTCATCTGGCGGGCCTGGACCGCTTTCTCGTGGTGGCCGAAGCCAACCGTCTGGACGCTCAAGTTGTCGTGAACAAGGTAGAGCTTGCAGACCGGGACGAACTTCGCGCCCTATTCGAGCCGGTGCATAAAGCGGGCTATCCGGTGCATTACACCAGCGTAAAGCAGAACGTGGGTTTGGATGAACTGCGTGATGTGCTAGTTGGCAAAGAGTCGGTGTTTACCGGACCGTCCGGCGTGGGCAAATCGAGCCTGCTGAACGCACTGTACCCCGGCCTGAACCTGAAGGTAGGGCAGGTGAGTACGGCTTACGGCAAGGGCCGGCACACGACCGTCGGGGGTCACCTGATAAAGCTGCCGGATGGCGCATCGGTGGCTGATACTGCGGGCCTGCGCGAAGTGGGCGTTTGGATGGTGCCCCCCAACGAGCTACCCGACTGCTTCCCCGAGTTCCGACCCTTCATGGACAACTGCCGCTTCAGCGATTGTGCTCATCTCGCCGAGCCTGGTTGTGCCGTGCGTGCCGCCGTCGAACGCGGCGACATAGACGAATCCCGTTACGCTAGCTACGTCAAACTACGCCTGGAGGCAATAGAGACGTTCCCGCGCTGGTAGAGACGAATGCTTAATTCTTAATTAGAGGAAAGCGCTTCGTCAATTAAGAATTAAGCTTTCGTCACTGCTTCCCGCAGTAGGGGCAGGCGGCCCATCTTACGCTGATGGGGCGGCCACAATTTTCGCATTCGTCGCGGAGCTTGGTACGGCAGTGGGGGCAGAAGAGGAAATCGGGGCTGACCCGGCGCTTGCAGGCGGGGCAAATCTCGCTGTCCTCGATGTCCTGGAGCAGGTATTCTTCCTCCAGCGCGCGCTCATAAGCCTCCGACAGCGTCTCTTTGGGCTTGAGGATGTTGTAGATGATGAGGCCCGCGAAAGGCACCAGCACAACGAGCACGAGGGCCAGCACGATAGTGATGATGTCTCGCGTGCGGGCCGTGATGTCGCGGAACGTCCAGACGATGCTGGCAAAGTAGAGGGCCAGTATGTAAGCCCCGCCACAGGCGAGCAAGAAGGTGAGTACCGGACGTATCGCGTCTAAGATTTGATCCATTT
>JBBSIK010000313.1:0-4411 GCA_038232115.1 Chloroflexia bacterium | reverse complement strand
GGAAGGCCAGCAGCCCAGTTTATTTGAGACAGAGTAGGGCCAAGCTCAAGTGGAATAAGGAGGAGATAATTATGCCGCTTTACAACAAGACCCTCGATGCCATTACCGAGGCAGACCTGAATGAACTCGTAGCCAGTGAAGAGGGCGAAGCCAGGATAATCGAGTATAAGGAGAAACTAACCAATTTTAAGATTGCCCAGCCTGGACACGACGTAGCAGTGATGGAGTTCCTTGCTGACGTTTCGTCCTTCGCCAACGCGTCGGGGGGTGACCTACTGTACGGTGTGCGGGCTGTAAAGGGCATACCAACGGAGATCACGGGGACTGGTAAGCCACATAGCGAAGTTGACGGAATTAAGGGGCAACTGAGTCAGCTGATAGAAGGCCATGTCCGCCCGCGTTTGGCTTTTGATATACAGCCCGTCCTATTGGAGGATGAGTCCAAAGGCGCGGTTTTCATTATACGGATCCGCAGGGGCTTTTCACCGCCACACCAGATAGCGATCGGTCAAGATTATCGCTTTTACTCCCGCAACTCGGCGGGCAAGTACCGCCTAGATATTGACGAGCTGCGCACGATCATCGATCTGTCAGGCACTCTAGCACGACGCATACGGGACTTTCGCGCGGAACGACTGGCGAGTATTCTTGCAGGTGAAACCCCGGTTGCGCTTGGAGGCGAGCAGAAGACTGTGCTGCACATTGTTCCACTGGACGCGTTTGGGCTGGCTGAGCCATTGAACCTTGCGCAACTATCAGACCCGTCCGTTGCTCAGAACCTTCGGCAGCTGGATAAGTCATCGAGCAATTCTCAGAGATGGAACCTCGATGGCCTGCTTATGTTCGGCCAGCCATTTGGGGGCTTCGCCATGGTACCGGTGGCCACCCAGAGCGCGGGCCCGCAGGCCACTGGATATGTGCAGCTGTTCCGCAACGGCATTGTCGAAGTCGTCGACGGCCTCCTTATTCCTGCTCCCATGGACGGGCTGCCCGGCAACGGATATATACCTGCTGACCGATGGGAGCACGATCTCATAGACGGGACATCACGCTATTTAGGCGCGCTACATTCTCTGGGGGTAAGGCCTCCCATCGTGCTTATGCTGAGCATACTTGGCGTGAGGAACTTCGTGCTATATTCTATGCGGCTCGATGGCAACCCGGACGATCGGCGCCACCACATTGATCGGAACGACCTTATCATTCC
The DNA here is from genome assembly GCA_038232115.1 of Chloroflexia bacterium. GTDB lineage: Bacteria > Chloroflexota > Chloroflexia > QHBQ01 > JADMIH01 > JADMIH01. Next base: position 3,204 of record JBBSIK010000313.1, on the reverse strand, counting down.
CGAGGTTCTGATAGATGACGAGACGGTGGATGTGGGTAAAGCTCTTAGGCCGATTTTCGACGCTGTTTGGAACGCGGCAGGGCATCCGCGTTGTTTCAACTACTCCGAGGAAGGTGAGAGACGACGACTACTATTGAGCTGAATCAACCAGGCGCCATTGGCCTATTTGCTCAAAAGAAAGGGAGGAGTAAAATGGCAAACCCTGACCGCAAGCTCGTCGACACCTTTACCTTAGCGCCAGGCTGCTGTTTGGACATAAACCGGCTCAGGACAAAGGAGGGAGAGGAGGTCTTTCAGTATGAGGTGCGTGTTATCACGCCCAACGATACGGTTGTATGGGCCACGTCCAAGCACGCTTCGCAGACATACCTGAGTTTCGACGCCGCCCGGGAAGCCGGGGAACTATACTACCGTACCGAGCCAGAGTTCAAGGCAATTCGCGCGGCACAAGAAAACGCCCTCCAGTGATGAAGGGCGTCGCATCGGAGATACGCTCTCCGGTGCGGTGTGCTGAATTATAGCACGACATCTTAAGCCACGGGTTCCGGGGCGTGTTCACATCATGGCGGCGTAAACCACTGGCTCTACTGCGCACCGCTGCCGTAGGAGTATACTGTTGCCATGAAAAGAACGCTATCTCTACTGTTGTTGGCCTTTGTGCTGGTACTGGCCGGCTGTGGTGATGCTGCACCCACTCCCACGCCGATTCCCACCGCGACGCCGGCGGCTACGAATACATCGTCTCCTACCAGCACATCTGCTCCTACTGATACACCTCTACCCACCGCCACAAGTGTGCCCACAGATACACTCACGTCCGTACCCACCAACACAGTTGTAGTGCCTACGGACACTTCTCAGCCTACTGCTACAAGTGTTCCTACGGGCACTGCAACGTCGGTGCCCACCGCGACATCTCCACGGCCAGCGACAAACACCCCACTCCCGCCTCCAACGCCCACCGTTGCCGTTGCGCCTGCCACGAATGCAGCGCTGTCGAACGCCGAGCAAGACTATGTAAACAAACTCGTTGCGACGCAGGACTCGTACCTGAAGGTGATTGGGACATCAAACGTGGGTTTAGAGTTTTTGGACGGTCACCGTTTGATTGGCGACATCTGGAACGATTGGCTAGCGGCGGACCGAGATGTTATTTCACTCAACGGAGAGGTTATTAGAGGGATGTCTGCACCGAAGCGGTTCAGCAAGATACAGGCAAAGTTCCGCGCGGCAGAAGGTCACTTGACGCGGGTTGGTCATGCGCTGGCCGGCGCTAAGATTACGGACAGTGGGTTTCCTGCAGCCGTATACACTGACTTAGCTGCAGGCAAGCAAGCCTTGTCAGACGGTATGGATCTGCTCGCCCCGTACGTGCAGCCCACCGATACAACTCCACCAATCAGCACACCGGAACCTGTTGCCCCAGCCGCGACGTCGGCATCCGATGGCAGCGGTCTCGTATTCCAGGGTATCGGTGCCACCAATGCTACTCGGTCCTTTGACCTGACCGGCGGCAGCTACAAGGTTGCGTGGAGCGAGCACCCTATAAACAGCGACTGGCCCTATGATGTCTGGCATTTCGGCGTATCTATTCACGGGCCGAGCGATACGATGGACAAGTACCTTTTGCTCTTCAGCATGGAAGATGTGCCCGCAAATGGTAGTCATAGCGGGAGTGTAGTAGTGAACAACGTTCAGCCAGGGACGTACGTAGTCGACGTGGCTGCCAGTGACTCCTATGCATGGACCATTGCGCTAACACCGCTGATCGGACTGCGCTAGGCATGGCAAGGCATGGCAAGGCATGCACTATCAGTAGGCGCACAAAAGAAACTCCTACTGAAGAGTAGGCGTCGGTTCGAAGATTGGATCTCCGGTGCGGTAAGCTAAATTATACCACGCCTTGGATTTTACATCCTTGGATTTTACATTAATGTAGAGCCACTTACATTAATGCATTTCCCAAGAAGTCATGTATTATTGATGCAGAGGACCACACTATAGCCCCGGCCCTTGACTATTAATAGCTTGGTTCAGACTGACATGGAAGTGTCAGAACTGAGCGCACGCAATCTCCCCTGTGACGCTCAACACGTTTCTGTCAAGCCTCAACCGCCGCTATTGCCTACCTTTACACTGCCACAAGCAAGTATTGCAGGGTACCAAATCTCTGCCTGAACATACGGCGTTGTTCAGACAAAGTCACCTTTTCTTTTGGCTTGGTTCGGTAGTGGAAGTAGTCTCGCTGTTCGTCAAACGCCTGGCAGAAGCGGTATGCCGATCTGCCACTTCCCCTGCTGATGGCTGCCTAACGATACGAAGTTGCTACGGTTAGCCATCGTTAGGACGCTTGAAGCTTCACAAGGGAGATTGCGAGTTCTCAGTTCTGACGCTTCCGTGCTCCGTTCATCAAAGTAGTACTAGGGGCCCAGCCGCAAACTATAGAGAGAGCTGTGCGGCAGAACCTGGTGCTGTCATCGCCGCGAGTGTACGTCGCTCACGACAAGACCGACGCTGAGTGCCATGGCCGCTATACCCACACCGTAAGCGATTATGGAGTCCGGCCTATTGAGCACTAACAACACGATGCCGACGAGTACACCAAGAGCTGCACTCAAGCGTACCTGTAGTGGCGAACTGTCTGGCCGAAGCCACAACCAGTAACGAGATCCCCCGGCATGCGACCGACCAGCACCTCATAGCACCCCAGCACGATCGCGATGACCCCCAACCCTGTTGCCAGTGTGCTAATCATTGTCACTCCTTTGTGCAGCTGTGTTGCCAATTGCTCTTGTCACCCATTGGTTAAGCTGGCGCTTTCTCGTCTTTCGCCTCTTTACCGGCCTCTTCCCTGTGCAGGCGATCTATAGCGATGGTCATAACCTCACTCTTGGTTGTGCCTGGTCCCCACATCTTTACGAGCTCCGCTATCTTGCGGATTGTCTCTTCACTCGCGCGTAGTGTGATCAAAGTCTTGGGCATTGTTTGCCTCCTCTTTGGGTTTACGTGGTAAGCGGCCAACCCAAGTATGTCTCAGGCTAGCCGCTTGCCACTTTTTGTTAGATTAGGCCGCTAGTAGCTCCCTGTACTCTGAGCGGGCTAACGTGATTATGTTGCCTCCCAGTGCTTCAAGCTCGGTTGCTCTGTCATAGCTCTCCACGTCTTGCGACACTCTGGTAAAGGCGTTAGCCATACCCCACAAGG
>JBBSIK010000312.1:0-4417 GCA_038232115.1 Chloroflexia bacterium | reverse complement strand
GGTCGTCGGGGATGAGCAGTGAGGACAGTTCATCAATATTCCTTAAAGAGACAAGTGGGTCCTGGTAAGGGTAATCGATGAACAATACCATCGCCAACCATGCACTGACTTCTCACACTTCCCTGCCCGTATCGGCATACACCGGGATTTATCTGTTATCATCACTTATCAGGGATAGGCGGGGACCGGGCAGCCTATCTGTACAGTCTAAGGGACACGTCTCTGAGACCAGGCGCAGGAACATTGCTATTCAAGCGAATGGGGGAAGCATAAACTATGAACCGTGTCTCTTTCATGCTGGCCAATTACTGCGCCAGGCCGCTCGGGTATAATATGACCGGCGGATGGGCACAGGGCGCTCAAGCCACCGTGGATTATTTCCAACCCGAGGAAACGTTCGCAGAGCGCTTCGAAGAGTATCTTCTCGATGTGCAAGCACTGGGCTTCGATGCGATTGACATGTGGACCGATATACTTGGTCCCAGATTTGCCACTCAACAAAAGGTGGGGATGGCACAGGAACTGTTGCGTAAGCACAGCCTTGATATCTGCAGCTACGGTGGTTGGTTCGGCTCCACTCCCGAAGAATTCGTCTCAATGTGCGAACTGGCGGTGGCCTTCGGATCGCCCGTGCTTGGCGGCAATACCAGTATGCTGCTGAAAGACCGCGACTTTGTGGTAGGTACCCTTAAGGAATACGGTCTGCGCCTTGGTATCGAAAACCACCCGGAGTCTGTCGAGGAGATGCTTGAAAGGATAGGAGATGGCGGAGGTGGTACTTTAGGCACTGCCATAGATACGGGGTGGTACGGCACGCAGGGAGTGGATGCGGCACAAGCTATCGAGCGACTCGCCCCACAGCTATTCCTGGTCCACCTCAAAGATGTACGCGAGGTTGGAGCGCACAACACCTGCCTCTATGGGGATGGCGTTGTGCCCGTGGAGCGATGTGTACGCACCCTCCAAGCTATCGGATACGGGGGTTCGATCTCCGTCGAGCATGAGCCTGAACATTACGATCCCTTAGAAGAGGTCGGCGCAAACCTACGGCTGCTGAAAGACTGGTTAGGGGAGTAGGGGAGTAGGGGAGTAGGGGAGTAGAACATGACCAACATCAACACGGGCGCTGCGAACGCCACCAACACCACCAGCACTAGCGCCATAAACGTGGGCATTATCGGCTGCGGTAATATCGCCGGTCCTTACGCTGATGACCTTCCGAGCTACGAGGAAATCAACTTTATCGGGGTCGCAGACATAGACCCGGAACGTGCGTATGCCTTCGCTGAGAAGCACGGCACGAAGGCATACTCGAGTGTGGATGAGCTGCTGGCCGACCCCGCAATCCAACTTGTGGCCAATCTTACCACTCAGCACTCCCACAAGCCTGTTACAACGGCCTGCTTGCATGCGGGCAAGCACGTCTGGAGTGAGAAGCCACTCGCAATGAGCTATGAGGACGCTGTTGGCTTGCTGGATCTTGCGCGTGAGCGTGGCCTGCGCATCGGGTCCTCTCCTTTTACGTTAATGGGCGAAGCAGAACAGACAGCCTGGAAGTGGTTGCGCGAGGGACAATTGGGCACGGTGCGGGTGATTTATGCGGAAGTCAACTGGGGCCGCGTCGAGACGTGGCACCCGGAGCCACACTCGTTCTACGCAGCAGGCCCCCTATATGATGTCGGGGTCTACCCGCTCGCGATAGTCACTGCCATATACGGCCCGGCCCGGCGAGTGGCGGCGTATGGCAGGGTCGTCTATCCTGAGCGGACTACTCAGCAGGGGTCAGTATTCCAGGTCGAAACCCCGGACTACATAGTCGCCTCAATAGAGCTTGAGGGCGGGCTGGTGGTGCGGCTCACCTCCGATTTCTACGTGAGCAACATTTCGACGAAGCAGACCGGCATTGAGTTCCACGGTGACGCAGGCTCGCTGCACCTGGCGGGCTGGCACATATTCAACTCGAAGGTGTTTTTTGCGCCATGGGACAAGCCGTTTGAGGAAGTGCCGTTGGTCAAGACACCGCACAAGGGTGTGCCCTGGGGCCGTGGAGTGTGGGAGATGGTGTGCGCCATGAGGGAAGGTCGCCCCCACCGCTTTACCGGGGAGCACGCGGCGCACGTTACGGAGATCCTGGGGGCAACGGCGGAGTCCGTGTTGACAGGGCGGCCCGTAGAAATAGTCTCCACCTTTGTCCGGCCAACACCTCTAGAGTGGGCTATGTAAATCTGTGTCCACTTGCGGGAGAACAGGAGCACATAAACCTACTACAACATGAGCAACACTATATATCTGTATTGGGCTTACGCCGCAACGATAGACGATGGACGACAGACCACGCCTGCTTTGTGTAAGTCCTACTGTGATTATGCGTGATGGATATCTCTGATCTCGTGTCCGCCTGGGGGATTAGCGGACCCTGGGCCATTCAGCCGGCGGTCACGGGCGGGAACAATCTCTCCTATCCTGTGTCCACGCTGGACGCTCGCTATTTGCTGCGTATCTATCATAATACGGCTGATCTAAGTCGGGTTCATTACGAGCACGAAGTTCTCGCACATCTTCAGGGGTCAGGGTTATCATTCTCTGTTCCTGCCCCGATCCCGGCCCGTACTGGTTCAACAATCATACAGTTCAAGGATGGATGCGATGAGAAACTTGCAGCCCTTTTCCCTTTCATTCGCAGACAGCATCCGGACGGGCAGGATCTTACCCAATTCCGCACGTGTGGTGCCGCGCTTGCCGAGCTTGACCAGGCACTGAGCCGGATCAATATCCAGGCACCTCCTGGCATCCTCCCTCCATTTGGATATTTCTCACAGCTTCACCCGGCTGTAACCAACCCACTTGAGATAGTTGAGCATTTGCCTTTAGAGCCGACGCAGCGAGATCGCCTTGCTCACATCCTGGGTAGCCTTGACGCTAGAGTTCACGACCTGTACAGCACGCTCCCCTGGCAGGTCGTGCATCGCGACTTTGATGCGAGTAATGTTCTCATGCAAGATGGTCGCGTTAGCGGGGTGCTGGACTTTGAGTTCGTCGGCCCTGACCTGCGCGGTATAGATCTGGCGCGTAGCCTTGCTCTATTCACTAGAAGCCCCTGGAGCAGCCCGGACGGCGGGCAGTGGGTGGCCGAATTCAGCCGTGGTTACCAGGCCCACCTGGCACTCACGCCCGACGAAATAGATGCCATCCCTGACATGATCCGGCTGTACCGCGTCGTGAGCCTGATCCACCGGGAAGGACGCCGCCGCCAGGGGCTTGCAAGCATGGAGGATGTTGTGGCGCGTGCCCTGGCGCTCCTCAGTGGCGACGAGTGGCTGACACAGCACCATGGGCGGCTGATCGCGAACCTTATAGCTACGCACATTGACATGTAATACCCTGGACGACGGACGATGGACGATGGACGATAGAATCAGGGGAAGCGCCTCGTCCCTCGTCCATCGTCTGTCGTCCTCGCTGGGGTTTAGCAGTCAACGTGCGTGGCTATAGCCGATTACTTAGCCTGAGGCGCTTGGAATGTAGTTACCTCTGCTGCAGCTTGCATCGCGGCGAGCACCTCACCCGGCATTGCCCTGGATGCCCGCTTTGTTATTGCGCTTACAGCCTGAGGATCGAGCTTGTGCGTGCGGTCGGCATTGAGCAGGCCGTTACTTTCCTGCTCGGTATCTGTAAGCTGCGTGTAGCAGAAGCCTACGATCATCGGGCTATCGAGGATTGCTTCCAAAAGGTCCCCATACTTTGCCAGGAACTCATCCGGGTTGGCGACCGTGCCGTAACCGAACCAGTGCTGGCCGGGATCGGGCGCGTAACTGATACCGCCGCACTCCGTCAGCATCACCGGCTCACCTTTGCGGTGGTAGTCGGGCAGCACCACGGTGCGGTAGTGTGGCTGTAAACGGTAGAGCGTGTTTTCAACTGCCTCAGCGGTACCGTAACGCTCCCTGATTGCTGTGCTGTCCAGAGCATAGTCATGCACGCCCCACACATCGCTTGCCAGGTGCTCCCACCCGTCATTACCAATCACAGGGCGAGTGCCGTCGAGTGCGTGTGTAAGGTGGTAGATCCCGCGCACATAGTGCTGTTGTGCCGGGTCCCGCTCCAGGTCCTGTACTCCCCAGCTTTCGTTGAAGGGCACCCACGTTACGATGCAAGGGTGGCTGTAATCGCGGCGCAGCACCTCCATCCACTCCCGAGTCAGGCGCTCTACGGCGGTGGTGGAGAAGACGTAGGCATTGGCCATCTCACCCCACACCAACAGCCCAAGGCGGTCGCACCAGTACAGGAAGCGCGGGTCCTCTACCTTCTGGTGTATCCTTACACCGTTGAACCCCAGCGATTTTATTAGCTCTACCTCTCGGCGCAGCGCGTCAGCACTGGGAGCCGCGAGATGCGACTCGGGCCAGTAACCCTGCTC
>JBBSIK010000311.1:0-4449 GCA_038232115.1 Chloroflexia bacterium | reverse complement strand
TTCTCTCACCATCCTGACTGCCCTTGCTCCCAACTGGGGGCTGTAAGTTGTAAGCTAAACCGCTCCACTGCCAGGAGTCGGATTGCGGTGGCACAGCCTTCGGCTCGCTATATCCGATTATTCATCCTGGTTCAAGATCGCTACCTGATTATGAACGGACAACAGGGATTCAAGCTCTATGACCGAAGACATGAAACCGGGACGCAAGGTCTCAAAGCCACCTGATGCTTTAGAGACCGAAGTACGGACTGCTGGACGCGGGGCAGACCAACAGACCCAGGAGGCAGATCCGCAGGGTCGCGTACTGGGATTGAGACTGGCACCGATGAGCGCGCAGTCGCACAAGAATATTCCCGTCAAATGGCTGGTCATAGGCGCTGCGATCCTGATGGTAGGTGCGGCCATATGGTTTTGGACCCATACGAGTCCGGCTGCGGAGTATCTGTCGGTGCCGGGTAACGGTCATATCCACACTTCTGCCATCCTATCTGCTCCAGGCTCACAACAGTCGTCCCTATGGCTGGGCACGCATGAGGGCCTGTTCGTCAAAGCTTTGAGCGGAGAGGATACCGCACGTGGCTGGCGTAAAATGGCGGGGGTTCTGCGCTCCACAGACGTGATGGCATTGGGCGCTGCTAGAGCGGAGGGTAGCCCTATCTACGCTGCGGGCCATAACATAGGCGTGCAGCGCAGCGATGATGGCGGGGCCACCTGGCGCCAATTGATGCCCGGCGCGCCCACGAGAGACGTACACGCCCTTGCGGTTGATCCAGAGAACTCCGGCCATGTGTATCTGTGGGCAGAGGTGATTGGCCTGCTGATTACCTCCAATGGCGGAGCCACATGGGAGGCAGCCGAGGGCGCCAACTCTTTGAAGAACACTGTACAAGTTACCGGACTTATGGTGAGCCACCCTTCAGGTGTTCGTGGTCCCGTGCTGTATGCGGGTTCCAATCTTGGGCTGTTCATATCGCACGACAATGGCATAAGTTGGACGTCGCCTGCGGGGCTTGCGGCTGAACAACCAATCTACTCGCTGCTTGCTATAGATAAGCCTGACCAGCAGAACCTGTACGCAGGCACGGCTCCCAGCATCCTGCACAGCGCCGACGGCGGCCAGCGTTGGGAGGAGCTAAAGGGCGCGGCACAACTGGGCGGCGTGCCTGGCCTCGCCTATGACGCAAGCATCGGTCAACCCGAGCGTCTGCTGGCCGTGAACGCTGGCAGCGAATTATACCAGAGCAGCAACTCCGGTATAACATGGAGTCCTGTTCCTTGAGGCTTCTCTAGCCAGGCAGTGCCGGCCTTAATCGAGCAGGATTCGCGGTGTATCAATTAGTATCAAGAATTGGATGCTCCAATTGCCGAACTGATCAGCCACGCGCCAATGGCCGCCAAGAGCCAGGCAGCCAGTCCGTATGTCACTGCTACCTTCCAACTGTAGTTGCGCTTTAGCCGCCTTAGCAAGCCAAATGGGGCCAAGGACACCGCCAGCATACACGCGATAGAGGTGCTCTCCAGGCCCTTTGCCTGCATAGCTACCAGCAGCGGCCCATCCGTTCCGGGAATAAGTAGCGATATGCTGCCCAAGAGCGGCCCCCAGATGTAAGACTGGGGCGACTGGAGCGCTCCCCCAAGCAGGGAATAGATGCGGGGCGATAAGCCAATTACTACGGCTCCAAGTACGACTCCAAGGATTGCTGTGTTATTGGTTGCATCGAAACGTTCCGAGAAAGTGCGCCACCATTGCTTGTGCAAAGCATCGTCCGGGGCTTCGTTGCTTGCTTGCAGGCTGCGTGGTGCAACTTCGCGGTCCTTTACTTTCGGAACGAGAGTTGGCACAACCGCCGCCAATAACGCTGAGATAATGAGTGTCGCACCGACACGCAGCAATGAGAGGGGCCAACTGAGTGCTCCGGTCATAAGTAGGGCGAGCCACGTGGTGGAGGTGGAGATTAATTCCAGCCACAGAAGCAATCTGAACGGCAGGTTTCCTTGAGGGAATATTCTTCCTACTATGGTCCCCCATAATATTTGGGACATCTCGCTGCTATCTTTCCTGCGTAGTGCATCACCGGATGATACGGGGGATGCAGCGGACAAGGTAGCAGTTGGCAGCCTCAGCAGCAGCCTTCGCAGTATGACCTCCATCGTGGTGCCGAGTATAAGCGCGAGCAAGTATGCCGGACCGAACCATAAGGCATAATCGCGCAACTTGATAAGGGCGACAGGTATATCCACGTCAGGTGGTACTCATAGGCAGCAGACTAGCGTCAAGCTAGATAGCCGCTTCCCAGGTTCGCACTCAACCATATGCTCTGTGGGAACGTCTGTGCTCGACCGCTTACCCCATGCTCTGGTGGGAAACCCTCCATGCTGAGAACGCTGACTCGCCCTTCGTATACTCTGCATATTTATTATGCTTCCTAATCGTGCTTGCGTAATCTCTGGAACGATGCCGCTTTGCCTCTGTGAAACCGCGCAGATACCTTATACTTGAACCCTACTAACACTCGGTACTAATCACCGCCTGCGCCAGTCCGGCTCCCAGCTAACAGCACACGGAAGCAAACTGCTCTAACGACACCTCGATGGCAAGATAACCTCCTTCCGCAAGAGCTTATGGCACATCCTCCGGTCCTTTGTCTACGAGGGCCTGGTATGCTGCGCGCACTTTGTCATAGTTGAACTCAGTGAATGGTAGAACCCTTCCCCAGGCAGCCAGCACCAGCGGCGTCTGTAGTTTCGGGTACGGGGTAATAACGAGCTTCACCTTACCGTACTTGGCCGGAGGCAGACTGCTATATGCATCGCGAAGGTCTTGCAATGTCTTGTCGGGCAAGTCGGGCTTGTAATACAGCACAACGGCGCCATGCTCAAGGCTATGGACGAGGTTGCCTTCCGGTATTTCCTTGTCTGAGAAGCCATATGGGGCAGTGCTCCCGTAGTGGGCGCCGGACGATGGCGGATAGGACTTGTATGTAATAACGGACCCATCCGCTACATGGTTTGTGCCTTCAGCAGGCACTGCTGTTCCAGGCAGAGGCGTGCCTGATGAAGAACTCGTAGTAGGCTGGCTTGCAATGGCCGTCAGGCTACTATTGACTCCTGCGTTGCCATTGCCAGCTACATTTGCAGTAGCAAGGGGGACCGTGCTGATATTGGCCGCTGGTTTTGTGCCACTGGACTGCAACAAGATAAGTACAAGCGCAATGCCGACGATCAGAACACCGATAAGCCCGCCAATGATCATGGGAAAGGGATCCCGCCTTACGGGCGCTGCTGTATGGGGGACACCAACCGAATTTGGCCTACTCACACGTGCGCTAGCCGGGGGTCTACGCGTTGGCGGGCGGTTTTTGGGGGTTTGCTGTTCACTCACGTAAGCTGTATACCTCTCTCAACTTTATCAAAGCTGGCTCAAACGTAGTAAGACACGCGGAAGGCGCTGGCTTATGCTATCATCTCACTACTATCTTCTGCCCACTCTCTACTGCCCATCTACTATCTGACTGAGATACCTGTCCATCATGCTAGCCGGTATGCCCCCAACCTGCACAGCCTTTATAATGCCGTCTCGGCCTATGAACAGGTGCGTTGGGATGCCACTCACGTAGTATTGGGAGGCTACCTGGCTACCCGGGTCAAGCAGAAACGTCCAGTCGTAACCGTTACTCTCTGTAAACTGCTTTACCGTGGCGGGGTCCTCACTCATGTCAACACCCAGAACCACCAGGCCCTTGTCCTTGAGCTGGGCATACTTTTGCTTCATCTCCGGCATTTCGGCCCGGCACGGAGGGCACCAGGTGGCCCAGAAGTTCACCCATACGGGCTTCCCTCTCAAGTCGCTGAGCTTCACAGACTTGCCTTCGAGCGTACTCAGGGTGAAATCTGGAGGATAATGGCCCTTCACGGGCTGGGGCGGCAAGGCCGATGCGGCGTCTGCGGATCCACTTCCTGAACTACCTCCGGCTACCGATGCCTGTGTGCTTGTCTGCGGAGTGGTTACGCCCATCTCCTGGGATCTGCGCTGCATCTGTAGGAGCAGGAGTCCGATCATCACGAGCAACACCCCCGCCAGCGCACCCGCTACTATCACCGACCCGGCACGGAACTTGTCGCTCGCGCTGTCAGCGTCACGCTCGTTCCTGTGCCTGTAGCTGCTGTAATAGTTGTCTGGGAGGCCCTCAAAATCCGATGCCGAGTAGTTGCCCCGAACCCGTCGCGCCGTGCGAATCACCATGTCAGGAGTACTACCGAGAGCGCCTTCGTATCTATCTTCCGCCTCCAGTGGCGTTCCTGCCAGGCGCTCCTCTTGCCCTTCCATAGACTGCGTCCCCGCTTCGTCCGGGCCTGGCACGGCGTAGTGTGACCAACCACTATAGTTTTGGGGTTCTTCTTGTTCTTCCATGAGCTATTTCCTCTATGAACAGGCGATGGCGAGCGCCC
>JBBSIK010000310.1:0-4458 GCA_038232115.1 Chloroflexia bacterium | reverse complement strand
GATGGAAGTTGGTGTACCGTGCGCGATGTTTATGAAATCATGCTCACTAAGCGCCGTATCGCTTATACCACTGTGATGAACACCATGGGGCGTCTTGCGAAGAAGGGCGTGCTGGAAAGCGCCAGCCAGGACCAGGCTTACCTGTACCGCCCTCACCAGAGCCGTGATGCGTTTATCCACGGGGTGGTGGGTCATGTGCTCGACCGGCTCCTGGTGCAGTTCGGTGGCCCCGCTGAAGCGGCCCTGACCGGCTACGTTGCGGAGCATCCAGGGAATGAGGGCAAGGTAGCGCATCTCCTGGATGAAATCACCCAACGCCGCGCCGCCGCGAACCAAGATTCGTCTGGGGAGAGCCAAAGATAGTGCATACCCTGCTGATTCTTTTCTCTCTTGGGCTGGCGCTGGGAGCCAGTTTGCTCTGTGTGACTCTTCTTCGCCTGGCAGGGTCCTCACGTAGCCGGCGTGCATTGCAAGGGGTGGGGTTGTTCCTCCCGGTAGCCGTGCTGGCGTTGCTCACCCTCGTAATGATCCATTTTGTAACGCAGGTCTGTTTTCAGATGGCATCCAGACTTGATGTGGGTATCGCTGAGACCCTGTCCTTTATAGGTGCATTTGGCATCGCCGCAGCAATTGTCCTCAATGGGGGGCGAGCTGTGCTTCTCCCTTTGCACTTGCGACGGCGTACCTGGCAGGCACCCGATTGGTTGGAAGCAAGGGTCGCTAACTTGTCATGCGGTATGGGGCTGGATCGAGCACCGAGCGCGCGCGTAGCAGCCGACCCCCAGCCGTGGGCTTTGGTGGCCGGGCTTTTCAAGCCTCACCTGGTAGTATCAAGCGGCCTGGTCGGGCTTCTCGACCGAGAAGAGTTGGAGGCGGTGCTTTGTCACGAGCTATTGCACATCCGGCGGGGCGACCTGTGGTGGACCGCTCTCGGCGGGGTGCTACGTGATCTCACCTGGTTCTTGCCTTCCACCCGGCGACTTTACCGGTTCTTGCTGACCGAGCAAGAAATGGCGTGTGATGATGGCGTGCTAGGTGAGTCCAGGCGGCTCGCACTGGCTAGCGCGCTGGCTCGTGTCTGGCAGGCGGGGTTCGGCTCAGGGCAGGCTCCCCGTGGTGCGCTCGCTCTCTTCTCGCCTGAACAATCTACACACTTTGAGGCGCGGGTGCGGCGACTGCTTGACCATCCCGGCAGCATAGAAAACTCTCCGTCTCGTCGTGCCTTGCTGGCTCCGGTCGTGGTGGTTGGGCTCTTCGTACCTGCACAACTGGTAGCAGCGCTGGCGGCGATGGACCAGATGGGGTGCGGTATGCATGGACTGCTAGCAACGCTGATACGCTGACATGTTGACACGCTGAAACAGGCTCGGGATGCTGACATGTTACCGTACCAAGCATAGCCAAGCATAAGAGGAGGGCATAAATAGAGTGGGCTGGATCATTTACGCTGTTGTAGTGCTCGCGGTGAGCGGTCTGATCGGAATGCATCTTGGTCGCTTCCGGGAAGTTTATACCGAAATGCTTGGGATGATGGTGGGCATGACCATGGGCATGCTGAACGGGTTCCTGCTCGGCTACGCGGCTGCGGCGGTGACAAACAGCATGTTCTGGGGCAACCTGTCCGGCATCTTGCTGGGCCTGACCCTCGGAGTATATTTCGGGCGGCCTGGCGGGCTGATGGGCCTCATGGACGGCGGCATGGGTGGGGTGATGGGCGGCTCGATGGGCGCTATGCTCGCCGTCATGGTCGCCTTCCCCAGGGACGCCCAACTCTGGACAGGCGTCTTGCTCGGCGGAATATATGTGATGAGCATGATGTCGCTCGTGGTGCTCATTGAGAGAAGCGCCCCGGGTCACTCTGCATTCCACCGGCTTACTCCATTCCTTGCTCGGGCTATCTCAATAGAAATAGCAGAAGCCGCTGACAACTCGGGGGCCGAGAAGACCGCGAGATACGCCGGGTCGCTCGATAGGCAGTCTAACGGAGTAGCGGAGAAGCCGAGGCGTCTGGTGAACTATTACGCCGTGCTGGGAGTACCTCAGAGCGCCAGCGCCGATGATATCGCAGAAGCGTACCTGGAGAGGATAGATACCGCAGATGACTCGGACAGGGGTCGCCTGGAGAGGGCTGTAGCGGTATTAACCAACTCGCGCAAGCGCGAAGCTTACAACCTCAAACTGGCCGAGAGCCAGACGGCCGCCAGTAGTACACCGCTCACCGGCAACGGGAAGGCTTCCAACGGGAGGGCTGCTTGCTGCCCTCCGCCAAAACAAAGAAAAGCAGAGACGACCGCAACCGCTTCAGCTGCACCGGCTGCACCGGCTGCGCCAGGCAAGAACGGGGCATCAGCATCGGTATCGGTAAAGGCGCCGTCGCAGGACGTCTCCCAGGCTTCAGGAGGGACGCTGCCAGCCCGACCTGCCGGTTCAGGTTCAGCCGCACCGCTGCAACGATCGCAGCACGAGCCTGCGTCTGCGGGCAAGCATGGCGTGGCAAATGGTGGCAACGGCACGGGTGGTTCGCGGAACAACGCGGTAGCAGCAGGTAATTATGCTTCGGGCGCGCCAAACGGTGTCGCCCGCAACGGGAACTATGCACCAAAACAAGAGGGTTCACGCCGAGGATCCAAGCAGGCTAAGAGAGGCGAGAAGCCAGACGCGGGCAGCCAGACATCCGGCAAGGCATCTCGAAAGCAACAGGCTAGCTACGCTCAGATGCAACAGCGTGGCGCTTCACCGATATCTTGGGTGGGGGCGCTGGCAGCTGTGGTGATCCTGCTCGCAGTCGGCTGGTGGGTGTTAAGCGCCGGTAGTGCGATTGGGTCTCGTGGCGGCGTTGGCGCCACTGCTGGGGGCGGGGGTAGTCCGTTCGTGGGCGCGAGCGGTGAGACCCAGGCCCAGTTGGAGCAGCAAGCGGTAGTTGCGACCGTGGGTACCGATGGCAAGCAAACGGTGGACGTAGTACTCGACAGTGCGACCTTCCAGTACAAGCCGAAAGCCATCAAAGTGAAACAGGGCGTACCTGTGCGTTTCAACCTCTCCGTTGAGAACGGGGACCCTGGCTGAGGCCGCTTCGTCACGCTTCGAGGTCTCGGAGCATCAACAGTCGTTTCACCGGGTGAAAAGTCGTCGTTGGAGTTCACGCCAGTCCAGGCAGGCACTTTCCAGATGACCTGCGGCATGAACATGTTCGGACCGGGTTATGTTATCGTCACACAGTAATAGCTGTAGCATCCGCATCATCGGCAAAACCAACCAGCACCAGCCAGAATGGAAGCAGTAAAAAGCTAATGCCGGACCACTCCCCACGTCCACCTTTTCGTGCTACTGTGCACACTGGACTACTCGCCGTCTCAATGATGACGTTGGCTGTTCTGACCCTTGTTACTTTTTTCATTCTACTCTCTCCACAGCCGCCACGGGTGGGCACAACGGATGCTTCAGTTGTTGAGCTTCGCGTGGGAGTGGAGGCACCAGATTTCGAGTTGGCTGACATCAGTACCGGCGACCCTGTGAAGCTGTCGGCGCTGAGGGGTAGGCCGGTGTGGATCAACTTCTGGGCGACCTGGTGCCCTTCCTGTAAAACCGAACTGCCGCGTATGCAGTCCAAGTTTAGTAAGTACAGAGATCAGGGCCTCGTAGTAGTGGGTATTGATGAGCGCGAGGACCCCGGACAAGTACGTGACTATATAGAGAACAACAAATACGGTTGGACCTTCGTGATAGACCGGGATGGCGCAGTCACTAACAGGTACTTGGTGGGTGGTATTCCTGAGCATGTGTTTGTGGATGCCAATGGCACTGTGCGCGCTATACAAATCGGGGAATTGTCGGAGCAGAGCATGGAAGAGTCGCTGGCAAAGATCCTGTCTCGGCAGGCTCGTTGACTTAATAGGGTTCCGACTAATAAGAAATCGCGATTATATACTTGACGCACCCATAGCCCTGGAATGAGGGCGCTATGCCCTCATTCGGGTTAGGTAGTTTGGCTGTTATTCTTGGCTTGCCGCGTTCCTTTTGTGCCTGTAATGTGCGGTAACTTCATCCGCACATGCAGTCGCTCTGATGCTGCCTCACGATGGTTATCGTGAATGATGCCGTTGAGAGCACGTCCCGACGTTTCACTGCACCACCTGTGCAAGTGCTATCGAGGGGTATTGGGGCAACAAGGTGTCCATTCAAATCAATGTAGGATCAGCACGGCTTCGCAAACGCTAGCTGAGACAGTGCCCCCGGTTTCGAATGGGCTCCCTTATCACGTTATTAGCGAGCTTCACCTGCATCAGCAAGTATTTGCTCGTATAGGTCGGAGGCGATGTAGAAACCGAATTTGATCAGTCCGTCAAGTTGAGGGCGCAGTGCGTCCAATAAGCCACGCCGTTTTGCGGCTAAGAGCACCCCCAGCGTGCCAATAACCGGCAGGCCCAACGACTGCGCGAGTCTGCGCGCAGGCCGGTC
>JBBSIK010000309.1:0-4476 GCA_038232115.1 Chloroflexia bacterium | reverse complement strand
TGCAACGCGAGGTTGCGCGCTACTGCCGGTGCTTGACGGGGCGGGGGCCGTAGTGGGTGCCGTAGTTGTGCTTGCAACGGTGGCCGGTGCGCTACTGCCGTTGCCGGACGGGGTGGGACTGGAGTCGCCGCAAGCAGCCAGCGATACGCTCAACGTTCCCGCGAGCAGAGCCGCCAGCCCGATTGTCTTCATATTTGCCCATGTGAATTGCTTTGTGTTCATTAGTTTCACTTTCCTCCTGTATCTTTCTAGATTGTTGATGCCGCTTCACTCAAGCTCCACGCCTGAGCATGCCTCGGCTACGCACAGACGAAGGCTTGCCACAAAGTGCGAATCGGGCACAGCCGCTCCCGGTCGCACCGCGCACAACACTGCCGCCAATTCGAGTTGCGCCACTTCTTTCACAGATGGACCCTGCGCGCGAGAAACGGCTAGCCCGCCGGTGAGCACGTGAGGGCACTTGCCCACTTGCATCCTGCTAATTCGCGCGTTCAGTAGTTCAATGTCGAGTCTAACCGGTTCCATAGTATCCATCCTCACCGGAGCTGCTTGTTCTCTCCCGTTATGTTTTATACTATCAACACAGATTACGTGGCCGGTTGCTCGACGGATTACATGCGGCTCTGCCCGCTGCTGTGTACAATGCTTCATCATATTAGTACGTCGAGGGTTACGGTGTGACGAATATTCAGGATATTCAACCAGGGAGCCGGAATTGATACAGCATATATTGCTCTGGAACTACAGGGATGGTCTTCCCGCGGAGGAACGTGCCAGGCTTGAGCGCGAGCTAACGAAGCTGCCGGAGAAGGTGCCCACACTAAAGCGAATAGCGTGGGGACCGGTGGTCGGTGGCCGCAACCAGACGTTCACGCACTGCTTCGTGATGCACTTTGACGACACGGCAGGTCTGGACGATTATGCCACTCACCCCGATCATGTAAGTTTCGCCGGGCCGTTCAAAGAAGCCTGCTCGGTACAAGTAGTGGCCGACTTCGAGGTCCAGGGCCTGTGACCGGTTCTTTTCCGTGGCCGGACCTGTTGGTAGTCGCCACAGCCGTCGGATCGGCATGGGCAGCCACACGGCGCGGGTTCCTGGCGGTGCTGCTCTCGCTGGTGGGCTTCATCGTGTCGCTGGCGGTGGCCTTTAGCCTGTATCCCGCAGTGGCGTTGTGGCTTACGGGGCGTTTCCAGTGGCCGGAGGTATGGAGCAAGCCTCTGGCGTTCGTCGGCCTGTGGGTGCTGGTTGAAGCGGTCTTCGGCTTGTTGGAGGCGTTTGTCGTTACACGTTTTCTGTATGGCCTGAACAATTCGCTCACCAGCAGGGGGCTTGCGGTGCTGCCGGGCGCGGCGCAGGGGTTGGTGGCCTCGGCGGTGCTGCTGACGATATTAGCTCTCGTGCCCATAGGCGGCAACTGGCGCAATGATGTATTTACCTCGGCCCTGGGCAGCAGGCTGGTAGGCGCGACGTTGACCCTGGAGCGGCCACTGGAGGGCGTGTTCGGCCCGGCGGCGCACGAGGCCCTGGGCTTCCTCACTATAAAGCCTCCCGCAGGCCCCGGCCAAGTACACGAAGAGGCCGTTAAGCTGAATTTTACGGTACCTGATGCGTCAGCCGAGCCTGCCACCGAGGATGCCATGCTGGAATTGGTGAATCACGAGCGCACGTCGCGTGGACTGATGCCACTGACTATGGACCCCGAATTGCGCTTGTTGGCCCGCGCTCATGCCGATGACATGTTCAAGCGCGGCTATTTCTCTCACGAGACGCCGGAGGGTGTTGATCCCTTCCAGCGCATGAGTCAGGCCAATATCACCTTTGGCCTCGCCGGTGAAAACCTTGCCCTTGCCCCCACCCTTGACATCGCTCACCAGGGTCTGATGAACTCGCCCGGCCATCGCGCCAACATACTCAAGGACGGCTTCCGCAAAGTGGGCATAGGGGTGCTGGATGGTGGCCTCTACGGGAAGATGTTCGTGCAGGAGTTCACCGACTGATCCGGCTGTTGGTTTTCGACTGCTATTCCACTTGCTCACAACTTTGAATCCGCCTCCAACAGCCGGACAAAAGTGATACAAATAGTGTTACATCTAGTGCCACTCTATTGACTGGGTGGCAATTCTCCGCTAAAATCTGTGTGCCAGCAGATGCTGGAGTGTAGCGGTCAGATCGCATCCCACATCACGCCCCACATCACACCATCCTTCATATCTCGTTCCTTTGCCGCCTACAGAATGGTTGCCTCTTACACGCACCTGGTTGCGTTCAGGGGAAACAGATGACCTGTTGGAGACTGAGTAATTGTCAAGCGTGTAATGAGCATGCTAGGAGGTGGTGTGTCTTACTGATATTGGGCTATTGGGCCGCAATCGCTGTCTGGTGTATGGCCGACAGCGCATAACCTTTATATATTTTTACGTGGAGGATCTGGAAGATATGTCCCAAAAATTGAGGATAATTAACTCTTCGTTGCTCGTCACATCGCTGTTGGCGCTTGGCCTAGGAGCCGGCAATGCCTCGGCTTCGACATCGGCACAGGCAGGTGGCGCCAATTGGCAGGCCGTGGTAGGCCATGAGATTTTCACAGAGCAGGGTCAGAAGGGCACCTGGCAATCGGAGCGCTTCTACCCGGAGGCGTTGATCGTCAGCGCCGGCGACTCGATTACATGGAAGTTCGACTCGGGTGTCGAGCCGCACACAGTAACCTTCCTGGGCGCTGACGGCAAGTTTCCCGATATGGCTGCGGGTCCACCTCCGGGCGCGGGCGGTCCAGGGGGCGGAGGCGCGCCTGGAGGACCTGGAGGGGCAGGCGGCGGTATTCCCCCGCAGATTCCCGGCAACCCCCTGTTCTTCTTCAAGCAAGGTGGCGCTAGCTATGACGGCTCGACCTACGTCAACTCCGGCGTGCTCTCGGCCAGCATACCCGGTGCACGGGAGTATACGTTGAACTTCCCTAAGCCGGGCACCTACCGGTATATCTGCCTTATCCATTCCGGCCAGGACCCCCAGACGGGCAAGGTCGAGGGCATGGTAGGCACTCTGGTCGTGCAGGCTGCTGGCGGCTCGACCTCCAAAACGCAGGCCCAGATCAACAGCGACATAAAGGCGCAGGCCGACAAGGACGAGACTAAGGCTCGCGAGCTTGAAGTCCAGGTCAAGAAGAGCGTGAACACCCCCACCGCAGGACCAACTGGTACGAAGGTGTACCATGCTATCGTTGGCTATACCAGCGAAGACCCGGCTTATCCGCTAGCGTATATGCGCTTTGTATACCCCAGAACCAGCATCAACGTGGGTGATACCGTGGAGTGGACCTCGCCCACGGGTGGATTCCACAACGTCGTGTTCGGTGGTGAGGCTGACATCTTCAGCTTCCAGCCTCAGCCTAATGGCCCACCCAATGTCTTCCTTAACACTAAAGCGTTGCTCCCGGCGGGCGGCGCTACCTACACAGGCAGCGGGTTTTACAACTCGGGCATCCTCGAACCGCCCAACACCCCGCCCGGTCAGGAAGGCGGCCCATTCCCCTCAGCGAAGCAGTACTCGCTCACCTTCACACAGGCGGGCACCTATCATTACGTCTGCTCCATTCACGATGAGCAAGGCATGGCGGCAGATGTCATCGTCGGTAACGGCGCAGGTGGCTCCGGCGAACCCGGTATGCCTCGCACCGGTAGTAGCAATGATTGGCTCTATGGGTTGCTAGCACTTGGGATGGCGTTTGGTATGGCGCTTGCCGCAGGTGGCGTTGCGCTGCGTCTGCGTGGGTCCGCCAAGCTGAACTAACGATCCTTTCGCAGCACGGTTGAGGGGGGTATACCTATAAGTATACCCCCCTTCAATTGACCTTGCTAATCTCAAAGCAGAGGCTCACCCGGAGGGTGGGGGCGTCAAGCCTGGGTACAGCCTTCAGCATTACGTCTCGCCTGTTACGTGTTATAGTCTACCATGCCTTCTTGCTCTCCATTTCTGTACGACCTGGTTTTGCAGGGACCACCTGAGATGTTCTTTATCGGACCGCAGCGACAAAAACTGATCGCACCTCTGCGCGGGGTGATACTGGAGATCGGCGCGGGTACGGGGTTGAGCTTGCGATACTATTCGGTGGACACACAGGTGGTGGCGACGGAGTTTGACACGGCGGCTTTGCAGAGACTGCAAGAGAGGGCAGCGAAAGCACCAGCCTCAGTGGAAGTTGTGGCCGCCGATGCTATGCGTCTGCCGTTCGCCGACGCTACGTTCGACGGGCTGGTGTGCAACCTGGCCCTTTGCACAATCGCGGACCCTCATCTGGCGCTCGCGGAAGCTATACGTGTGCTCAAGCCTGGCTCCCCTGCTCGCTTCCTGGAGCATGTGCGCGCCACAAACTCTATGCAGGCGCGTATGCAGGACGTTATTGCCCCAGCCTGGGCTGCCCTGGCTGGCGGTTGCCGCCTCAACCAGGACACAGAGCGGGTAATTAGAGAGGTGGGGCT
>JBBSIK010000308.1:0-4484 GCA_038232115.1 Chloroflexia bacterium | reverse complement strand
TAGCCCGCGACTTTAGTCGCAGGGCGGGCTTGGGCTGCCTGAAGAGTGGGCGACGTGACACCGTATGATATAGTGTAATTGATAGAGTAAGTAATCGCATCGGTCAGATATTGTACGGCTTGCCCTCGAGTCGCGTCGCAAACACGGGCGCAACTACAATTTTGCCATGACAGCTTGCCCGCCCTATCCTGTGTGAATCTAATTGCAACAGCGAGTATAGGAGGAAAATATCATGGCTAAGAAACTTTATGTGGGAAATCTGCCTTACGATGCGACCGAGGACCAGATCCGCGAGATCTTCGGTGCCGCCGGGGAGATCGAAAGTGTGGCCCTTATCACCGACCGCGACAGCGGGCGCTCTAAAGGCTTCGGCTTCGTCGAAATGGCTACTGATGAGGGTGCTCAGGAAGCGATCAGACAGTTCAACGGCTATGCTATGGGCAGCCGTGATCTCACTGTGAGCGAAGCGCGTCCTCGTGAGGAAGGCGCCGGCGGAAATCGGGGCGGTGGTCGCTATCGAAACGAAGGTGGCGGCGGTGGTGGCGGTCGAGGCCGTTACTAGGCCTCTAGCTTATGGCGCTACTGTGGCCTATCAAGCCGCATAGATCCGTAAACGAAAACAGTGTCACGCAGGAGAGGATGGATAAACCATCCTCTCGGTGCTCATGGCAGCCCCCACGAAGAGCACAGAAGCTATGTATGACCGTATTACTGGGTACTGGGCATGTTCTATATATGCAGGTTATACTGTGTCCTGCGGGCCATGCAAGTGTGAAGGAGAGCGAAAATATGGCCGGTCCAAGCGACTTAAACCGTATCGAAATTCATTGCAGAGAGATACTGAACTCGCCCTATCTGCGCAAAGAAGCGCCCCCCGAACTGGCAAAGCTGCGGGCCGTGCTGGAAAAAGTAGAGGCACTAATACACGATGACATACCTGGTCTCATATCCGAGGTGAAGGATTTGCGCCGTCAGAACAAGCAGTTGGACACAGAGCTAAAGGCGATGCGTGCTATAACCAAGTAGCTGTTGTATAACGTCCCAACACAGCAGCCTGCGTGAGCCTCCGCATATTTTATCGTGTTCGGCGCAGACATTTACCTGTGAAGGACATCGTCTATTCGCTAGTCTGTGCCACTGTGGGCAATTCCAGTATGTAAAAGGCTGGCCGATCAACAAAGTCACGGCGCAATAGCGGCATAGCGACATTGTACACCGGCACACCGCCCTGGGTGCTGCCTTCAAAAGTACCCTGGTGGGCATGACCATGGAAGACCGCCGTGACCGAGTAGCGTGAAAGCGGCTCTTCCAGGTGGCTACTACCCAGAAACGCAAATATCTCTGGTGGCTCACCCTCCACCGTCTTTTGCACAGGAGCGTAGTGCAGTAGGGCAATCCGGCGCTCAGTCCGCAATCGGGCCAGTGCTTTCTCCAGCTTCGATGCCTCGTCGAGCGCCTCCTGCACGAATGTCTTCACCACAGCCTCGCCCCACGGGGCCAATACACCTGTGCCGAAGCCCCCCGCAAACCCCTTGGTCCCTGCAAAGCCCACACCCTGCACCTCATACGCATCGCCATCAAGCATGATAACCCCGGCATCGCGTAGAATGCCTGCCACCTCTTCGTGCTTGCCACTCTCATGATCGTGGTTGCCTAGCACCGCTAGCACAGGCACTCTGAGCGTTGCCAACTCCTTAGCCAGCACGTGCGCCTCCTCAGGCAGTCCGTAATCGGTAAGGTCGCCCGCCAGCAATAGCACGTCAGCACTCTCGTTGACCTGCGCGAAGAGCCTCTGGAATGCCCCTTGAGACGTTTTGGTGCAGTGGATGTCCCCGACTGCCGCTATACGTACTTTCCCATTATCCTTCGCCATCCGTTTCTCCAGCAAGCGTAATGTCTCTTTGATCGCAGGATGGTCTAGCAATATATACCCGTCTGCCGCTGGCATATCTTCTGCTCTGTCTTATTCACACTGTGGTCAGGAACCAGAGGTCAGCGACTCTACCTGCGGGGCTGCGTGCGCCTGGCAGCGGCAAAGATGACAGCGTCCACGAGCGGAGTGGCTATACGAGTGAAGCCGCCCAGCACAGTGAGTAGAGGGCCAAGCCAGCCTGGCACTACAATGCGTCGTTGCGGGTGCTCAAAGAGCCGGACGATAGGTATCGCAGCTTCCGAAGCCGAGATGGAAAGCCGCGCGGTTACACCACTGCTCATGACGCCACCCGAACGGTTGCTGAACTCGGTAGCGATTGGGCCTGGCTCCACGAGGCAGACATGTATCCCCTGGGGTACAAGCTCCCGGCGCAACGCATCTGTGAGGGCGGCTACCGCTATCTTGGTTGGGGCGTAGTTGCCCATACCAGGCACGGCAAACCGGCTGATGGACGAGCCGATATTCACAACGGTGCCTTTCGATGCCCGGAGATGGGGCAAGGCGATGCGCGTGAGCGTAGACAGCGCCGTCACATTGACGTCCCACTGCCTGCGTAGCTCCTCAACGGGGCTTTCGCTAAAGAGCGTGGGCAAAGGGAGACCGGCGTTGTTGACCAGAACATCTATCTGCCCGAAAGTGCGCATAGCTTCTTCTACCAGCCTCTTCTGGTCGGCCAACCGCGTCATATCCCCAACCACTACCAGTGCCTCGCCGCCGTCGGTCTCTATCGTGCGCGCCAGCTCACTCAGCCGTTCCTCACGCCGCGCGTTCAGCACCACGTGGTACCCTTTGCGTGCCGCGCGCCGGGCCACTGCCCACCCTATGCCACTGGATGCGCCAGTTACGATAACTACTTTATCCGCACTCTTGCTCATCTGTTATAACCTCTTTCTGATACTGTAGACGATGGTAGGATGGTAGGAGACGGAAACGCAAAGACGCAAGGGCACAAAGAACGCACAAAGACTACGATAAGGGTTGTTCTCTAATCACTCAGTCCTCAGTCTCTCAGTCCTCATCACCCATCGTCTACCCATGCATCGTGTGCGCCGGGTCAGCACCCTCCAATCGGACGCAGCACTCTGGTCTTACGTTCGCATATGGGAGGACGGATTGTATTGTGCTTGCTCACCGGCCGGCAACTAGAGCAGAGATAGGCTAAGGTGTACAATAGCAACATTCCAACAAGCGCGATCAGCCAAAGAGAAACACCGAGAGTAATACAGCTTACCACCCTACATTAATAGGGAAGAATCTGTAAAGCTACAACAGCGACTTCATCATATCTTAATCTTTATATAAGCTTCCTCTAATGTTGAGGAGGGATAATATAAATACCGGGGAGTGAACAAAGCCAGGAAAGCCCTGGAGCAACAAAATGAACCGACCTCTCTTCCGCTAGCCGAACAACGAGCATATCGCAGACTGACCTCCTCGGGCTACTTCAGGTCTGGACCACAAAGCGGCGAAGGCTGGAGAGGCTCATATATTTCACACTGTCTAAAGCAACACTCTGGAGGATATTAGTAAGATGAAACGCATACAACGCATAATACAAGGTGGCCTTGCATCGCTTCTGGTTTTGATGATGCTGGCCCTCGGGGGTCTGACGGCCACCCAAGTTGTTACCAATGGCAACATCTCAGCACTCATGTCGGCGGCAGTCACCAGCCCACAAAAGATGGCAGTAAGCGACACGTCCGCCATCCTGGTTCCTGATACGCAGAGCACTTCTACTGGATCAGCAGCCCAGACATCCGCCGTGCAGCAGGTTCAGCAAAGCGGAGTGGTTGACGCTAGACCTGCCGTGCGGCTTGCCGGCCCGGCGGTAGTAACTGTAGTCAACACGCTCCATCAACAGGTCACAACTGGGCGAGGCCGGTTTGGTAACGGCGGACAGGGCCAGCCTGCGGAAGCTGCGGGCACAGGAGTATTCATTGACACCCAGGGCGATATCATAACCAACCAGCACGTTGTGGACGGCCAGCAGAGCCTTCAGGTCATATTCTCGGACGGCACCAAAGCACCGGCCACACTGGTGGGCCAGGACGCCTACACTGATATCGCGGTTATCAAGGTAACCGTCAGGGTACCAGCCGTTGCCCACTTCGGCGATAGCAACACCCTTGAAGCCGGTCAGCCCGTCGTGGCTATCGGTTCGGCACTGGGCGACTATGCAAACACTGTTACAGAAGGCATTGTAAGCGGTCTGCACCGCACCATCACGGACGCCGGAATGACCGTTTCCACCTCTCTTCGAGACTTGATCCAGACCGATGCCGCTATCAACCACGGTAATTCGGGTGGACCTCTCCTCGATCTGAGTGGCAACATAATAGGCATCAACACGGCTGTAGTGCGCACCGCCACCTCGTCGGGTGACGTAGCAGAGGGTCTCGGCTTCGCAATACCGGGTAACACCGCCAAGGCTATAGCCGATCAGCTAATCAAGGGCGGGTCTATCAGCCACCCATACATCGGCATCTCTTACCAGACTATCACGCCCGAACTGGCACAGGCGAACAATCTGTCCGTCCAGCAGGGTATCTAC
>JBBSIK010000307.1:0-4490 GCA_038232115.1 Chloroflexia bacterium | reverse complement strand
GTGACAAAAGAGACCAAATGCGTATAGAAGACGACAAGTACTGGCGAGACGCCGCCCGCCTTCCCTATCCCATAGACGGCGACACCGACGATGAGGGTAGCGGTAACGGCGACCACAGAGGAGGTGGAACACGTCCCAGCGTAATGCGAGAGATAGCGGAGACAATACTCGTCACGCTGCTGATCTTCTTCGTGGTACGCGCGGTGGTGCAGAACTTCAAGGTGGAGGGCGACAGTATGCTGCCCACTCTTCACACTGAGCAGTACCTCCTTGTGAATAAGGGATTATATTTCCGATACGATACCAACTTCGTTGCCCATATAGGCGACCCAAGCACGCCAACCGGCATGCGCTATCTCTTCCACGGCCCACAGCGCGGCGATATTATTGTATTCGAGGCCCCAACTGAGCCGCGTGACTTTATCAAGCGAGTGATCGCGGTAGAGGGCGAAACGGTTGAAATCAAGGCCGATAAAGGCGACGGCGACCCTAAGAGTCCATGCGATGGCTGCGGAGTTTTTGTAAATGGCGTTAGGCTGAATGAGCAGTATATCAAAGCCCGCCCCGATTACGACCAACCACCGATCACGGTGCCACCGGGCCACATCTTCGTGCTTGGCGACAACCGGCGCAACTCCAGCGATTCGCACGTCTGGGGCGCTCTCGATGTGAGCCGCATCATCGGTACGGCCTTCATCTGCTACTGGCCGCAGGATCGTTGGGGCCTCCTGCCCCACCCTACTTACGCTGAGATGGAGAAGAAGTAGGATGTAACACGTGACGCGTGATTCCGCATCTCAGGGAGCCAACGTTATACAGCGGGGTAATTGCATGTTTTCCGTCCTCCAGATCGTACTTCGCTGCATGGCGATGCTTACGGCATTCGGGCTTGTAAATATATCCTCATTGCAGGACCGTACCTCCGGGTCTCTGGCGGGGCTGGAGAGTCCTCTACCGCCTCAATTGAATCCCGTCGCAATAAGGCGCGTTGAGACAACCCGCCCCTATGTCGCCATTACGGTGGACGATTTCTACACAGGCAACTACAGCAACGCGGTGGCGATCCGCATGCTACAGGCTGCCAACGACAAAGGCGCGCAACTAACCTTGTGTCCTGCGGGAAGTGGCCTGGTGGAATACGAAAAGAAGCACCCTCTACAGGCAGCCCATATCAAGATGCTTGTGGCCGCGGGCAATTACGAATTATGCGATCACACCTATTCGCACCCGATCATGCCGAAGCTGGGCGCAAGGGGCAACATTGGGGCTGAGGTGCGGGAGATACAGCGCGGAGAAGCTGAGATTCGGTCCTTCTTCGGCAGAGGGCCTAGCCCTATATTCCGGCCACCCTTCGGTAGCTGGAACGTGGGTACCGTGCAGGCCGCGCAGACGGCGGGCTACCCCCGCGTGATACTCTGGTCAATAGACACCGGCGACTCGGAAGGCCCCGAACGGCCCGCCTGGCAACTGGTAAACAACGTGGGGTGCGTGCAACCTGGCGACATCATCCTGATGCACGCCAACCGTAAATCAAGCGCGGACGCCTTGCCTGTGATAATAGACCTGGTCCGCTCCCGAGGCCTGGAGCCAGTCAGTATATCCAAACTGCTATCCAGTGGCAAACCCGTCTACTCTTCCAACCCCAGCGATATGAAGCGGATTTATACGTGCAGGCGGTAGTGGGTGATGGGTGATGGATAGATCGTGGCTAGAAAAGAACCCCTTCGTAATCTTTGCGCGTACTTTGCGTCTTTGCGCTTCGGCCCCTAGCGCCTGACCACTAGCTCCTAGCATTTCACTGCATTCTCAGGTTGAACAGCGGTGCGAAGGCCGCGCCCAGACCGAGTGGGACGAGAAGCCAATGGCCGGCGTCTCGGAAGCCCAACTTTTCGTATACTCGACCCGCCGCACGGTTGTCTTCCAGGTAGAAGAGAGAGATAGTGTGCATGCCGTTGCGAAAGAGATGACTGCACAGCGCGCCCACGCAGCGTGCCGATAGCCCTCGACCCCTGTACTCGGCCCGTGTGGCCACTCCACCAAGCATCGCCACCCCTCCGGCCTCGGCGCTTGAGAGTGCGGCTGCGGCCACTCTGCCCTGCATGTCCTCGATTAGGTAGAGCGTGCGGTAGGCGAATTGCTCGTTGAGGCGGTTTCGCCACGCAGCGCGAGAGGGCAGCCTCGCCAGCGAGTAGAAGCCCAGTTCGTAGAAATCTATCAATCGCACCGTATCGGAAGGCGTGGCTATGCGCGGCGAGTGGAAGCCAGGCACATCGTGGGGCAGGAGCAAATCGTGGGGTTGCAGAGTCTGGAAATAGCAGTAGTCCGGGGGGCCAACACCCGCCGCATCTATCCTGGGCAGCAGCGCACCAACCTGCGACTCGTGCCCGCTCAACAGACTGAGCACACCCTGTTTGCTCTTCTGGACCACAACGGCAGCCAGGTCATCCAGTGCTTCCTCATCCGAGCGTATGTGGTAGATACCTCCTGTGCCGCGCATTGCCGCGATCGCGCCTACCAATTCTCCATCGCGCAACGCTCCGACTGCCCACGGCCCGCCATATGGCTCCGGCACATCAAGCTCACGCTGCCCTGCTCTTTCGTGTTCCAGCATGGCGCTCAAGTGAAACACGTTGTATGCCGGCTCGCGCATCAGCAGCGCTTCCAACTGTGTCCGGTCCTGAACTGTGAGCGTCCTAGTTTCCATCTACCTTATTCTTGGTGAAACGGGGGAGAGACGAAACGCAAGGACGCAAAGATGCAAAGAGCCTGCCCTGAGCGAAGTCCAAGGGACATGCAAAGATTAAGGAGAGGGTTCTTCTCCAGCCACTAACACCCATCTATCAACTTGCCTTCGCCCTCATGAAGTAGAAGCCAATTCCTGCTAGCCCGGCCAGTATGAGCAGACCGCCAAGCACGTAGAGCGGTGTGTTAGATCCCGCGCCTGTGCCGGCACCCGCAATGATAGAGGTGGAAGTGGCTACTGGTGTAGATGCGATAGTAGCCGAGGGGATACTGGTGACTGTAGGCGCGGCTATAGTTGCGCTAGCCGACGGTGTCGCCGCCTGCGTAGGCGGGCTTGTGGGCAAGGCAGGCACAGTAGCCGTAGCCGTAGCCGTGGCTGTGGCCTCTTGCTGGTTGGTAGCTGTGGGAGGCGCGGGTTGGGGCGTAGCCGAGGGGACGGCAGTAGGTGGCGGAGGCGTCTGGGTGGCAGGCGCTACCGACCTGGCTGTAGGCTTCGGGTTGGCGACGGTGGGTTCTGGTTGGGCTATCGGTCCGGCGAACTTGAGCGCGTCGGCCTTCACCGCGTCGTATACAGGCTGTGTTGAGAAGTCAGGGTTGACCATTGCAAAGTAGTATTCAGCCTTTTCGGGTGGGATGTCGCCCACCTGGCGGAAGTACCAGATCGAGATCACTCCAGCCCAGGGCCAGTTCTTGCGAGCGTACTCAATGCCGTCTACGGTCCACTGAGCCTGCTGCTGAGGCGTGACGTGCCGCCAGTAGTTCTTCTCGGCCTCGGTCAGGGTCTCAGGTGAGGCGTTCCAACCATACTCGTCGAACCAGATGGGCTTTGCAGTGTCGCCGTTCTTGACCATGATGTCGCGCAGCAGCTCCACACGTCGGAAGTTGAGCACTTTGGGGTCCGGCGCGGCATCGGGTGGGTGGTCAAGTCCATAAGCGTTGGCCGAGGCGATATCGAAGTTGCCTTTAACGCCCACGCTATATAGACCGTTCCAGTAATCAATCTCGTTCATATTGCCTTGTAAGTTTGGGTGTTCAAGGGTCGTCGCCATAGGCGCGCTGAGGAGTACCGCGTCAGGGTGGCCCGGTTTCACCGCCGAGTAGACAGTCTTGAGCATATCCGCGTAGCCTGCGGGGTCCACAACCTTGCCGGGCACCCACTCGCCCGCCAGGTTTGGCTCGTTCCACACCTGTACATACTTGATGCGGCCCTTATAGTGGTCGAGCAGGGCGTTGATGAAGTCTGCCAGGTCCTTGTTATCATTGAGGGGACTCTTGCCTGCTGTGGAGCGCGCCCATTCGGGTGCATGGTCCACGCGGGCGATAACGTCGAGGTGGTACTTGCTCGCCATGTCCACCATATAGTCATACTTCTCCCAGGCCGACTTTCCCCACTTATCGTCGTAGAAATAGCCCTTCTTGAACTCGATTTCCTGCCAGGGGAATTCCTGCTTCACCCACGGGATGTTGGCCTCCGACACAAGACGCAGCGTCTGCTCGATCTTCCATGGCTCGACCTCTTTGTGCAGGAAGAGGTTCACGCTGTACGGGTTTGCCGGCCTTGTGGTGCTTTGAGCCTGCGTAGTACCCGAATACAAAGGGGTAGCCAGAGCAAAGAACGCCAATAATAGCGCCGCAAGCAGGCGTGCTGGCCTCCTTGCATTAGAAATCCTGGATGTCAAAACGTAAATACCTCCTGGGAAATGTCATGGCAGGGAATGGTTGAGAGCGATCTGCGTTGTATGCCTGAC
>JBBSIK010000306.1:0-4504 GCA_038232115.1 Chloroflexia bacterium | reverse complement strand
TCTACGCAGCCTTTTCCAGGCCGATGGCTGTGTAAGAACTCGTACACTAGACGGACGTAACTCGGGCGACGTGGTGCTTACTACCATATCGGAAGAGCTGGCTCACGGCGTGCAACTCTTGCTTCTAAGCCTGAACATCTATTCGAATGTTTCCATATGTGTAGACTCTCGCCAAGATCGAAAGAAGCAGTATCAAGTGTCTATCTCGTACAGTTCTGAGCGGCAGAAGTATGAGAAGTACATCGGCTTCGTTTCACAGGAGAAATCTGATAAGCTGCACAACCTCAACACCGTTGTTTACGGCAAACAGAAAAGCGGTCTCTCCGAAGAAACAGTGATAGCAATACGCTACATAGGTGAGGAGGAGGTTTACGACATCCAGACCGAGAGTGGACGTTTCTCAGCAAATGGCGTTGTTGTACACAACTGCTTCATCCAATCCGTCAGCGACGACCTGGTGAACGCGGGCGGCATCATGGACCTGTGGACGCGGGAGGCGCGCATCTTTAAGTACGGCAGCGGTACCGGCTCCAACTTCTCCGCAGTACGCGGCGAGGACGAACCGCTGTCCGGCGGGGGCAAGTCGAGCGGCCTTATCTCCTTCCTCAAGATAGGCGACCGGGCGGCGGGGGCCATCAAGTCGGGCGGCACCACACGCCGCGCCGCCAAGATGGTGATCCTGGACGTAGACCACCCGGACATCGAGAAGTTTACGGACTGGAAGGTAGCCGAGGAGCAGAAAGTGGCCGCGCTGGTGGCCGGTTCCATACAGTGCCGCAAGCACCTGGATGCGATCATGACGGCATGGCATGCGCAAGGTGATGCCCCCGAAGCCGAGAAAGCGCAGGCTGAGAAGGCTTATCGCAAAACGCTGCGCGCCGCCCGCAACGATGGCCTGCCCGACGGCATCATTGCCCGCGCTGTGGGCCTGGCCGAGCAGGGGCATACCACTTTCGACTTTCCGATCTACGACAGCGATTGGGAGGGCGAAGCCTACTTCACGGTGAGCGGGCAGAACGCCAACAACTCGGTGCGTATGTCCAACAGCTTTATCGAAGCGGTGCAGGGCGACCTCGACTGGAACCTGCTTCGGCGCACCGACGGCAAGCCCAGCAAGACGATCAAGGCCCGCGCTTTGTGGGACCGCATCGGCAGGGCAGCCTGGGCTTCAGCCGACCCCGGCGTGCAGTTCGATACCACCATCAACGAGTGGCACACCTGCCCGAACGACGGCACTATCAATGGTAGCAACCCGTGCTCGGAATACATGTTCCTGGATGACACATCGTGTGTGGCGCCTGAGACGAGGATCAGCACGCCAGCCGGGTTGCGTACAGTAGAGGACTTGTACAAGGCGCAGGAGCGAGGCGAAGCCGTTTTTGTAACAACGGACCTCTACTCCGAGAATGACCACCGCCGCATCACTGCTCACCGCCCTGCTTATATCACGCAGATCGGAGAGCGTGAGGTATACCAACTTACTCTGAAGGACGGCCGTTCAATACGTGCAACTGCGGATCATCGCTTTCTGACAGACTCAGGCGAATGGAAGCGGGTGGATGAACTGCATGCTGGGAAAGACCGTATTGAGCTTAGAGAGAGCGGTAATCCAGTTGCGTTTACTTCTCTAAGCGACGAGGTGAACCGGTGGCGCTTGCTAGGGTGGCTCACGGGCGACGGCGTTTTTTCTGAAGGTAACGTTGCCCTGGTGTTTGGTCCAACGGAGGCTGATACAGCGTATCTGTTGGAAGGCGAGTTCAACCGCCTCATAAAGGATGCCCGATACTGGGCCAGGAGTACTGATACTGCTGGGCTACACACCGCTTCTTCTCAGCACAATACCCTGCTCAATAAGATACTTCCTGCCTCTACAGCCCTCACCGTAAGCTCTACAACCACCTCTGTGGCTACTGCTCAGGACGTTGCCGGGCCTGAACAAGACAGTGACATCTACAGAATATGCCATGTAGGCACTCAAAGGAACGGCGTGCTGCAAATTAGCTCTAAGTCCAAGCCTTTGGTTGAATATCTAAAGTCCCACTATGGCATGAAGCAGGGCACTGCTATCTACAAGGATGTGCCCTCTACCATCCATACAGTTGCCGACGACTTGAAAATTGCCTATCTACAAGGCTTGTACTCGGCAGACGGCTGCATACGGCCAAACTCTACTGAAGACGAGGTGATGCTGGCCTCCTCTTCACCGGAGCTTTTGCGTTCTGTACAACTCCTGCTCTCCGACTTTGGTGTCGCGGGTCGTATCACCTGGGTACACCCCGTTGGACGTAAGAACCCGCAGGGTCAGTTGCACATGTACAACCAGCAAGCTCGCAAGTTTCTCTCTTTAATCGGCTTCCCTCTCTCGACTCGCAAGGATGCTCGTGCCAGGGAAATCCTGAGCCGGCCATTTAGGGGTGCTCTCAAGAACCCGCGCCCTGCGAGAGTCGTTTCTGTAGAGCCTGTGGGCACTTCTCTGGTCTACGACGTTACCGAGCCTATTACTCATTCCTTCATTGCTGAGGGTATGGTTACACATAACTGCAACTTGGCAAGTCTCAACTTGATGCACTTCCTGGGCGACGACCCCGATCGGGTGATCAACATTGAGGCGTTCAGGCATGCTTGCAGACTGTGGACGATGGTGCTCGAGATCAGTGTGGCGATGGCCCAGTACCCCAGCCAAGAGATCGCCTTGCGCTCCTATCTATACCGCACGCTTGGGCTGGGCTACGCCAACCTGGGAGCCATACTGATGCGCCTGGGTATACCCTACGACTCTCCGAAAGGGTACGCCCTGTGCGGGGCTATCACCTCGATCATGACTGGCGTGGCTTACGCTACATCCGCCGAGATGGCATCCGAACTGGGCGCATTCGAGCGGTTTGATGCCAATCGCGAGCCGATGCTGCGCGTAGTCCGCAACCACCGCCGCGCAGCCCACTACGCTAAAGACAAGGAATATGAGGGGTTGACCGTCAAACCCTCCGGCATCTCGCCCGCCTACTGTCCCGATGGCTTGCATGCCGCCGCAAAGGTGGCCTGGGACGAGGCGCTGGAGATGGGCGAAAAGTGCGGCTACCGCAACGCCCAAGTCAGCGTACTCGCGCCTACCGGCTGCCTTACGGGAGATTCGCTGGTGGCAACCGAACACGGCTTGGTGCCCCTCAACACCCTGGGCGACGTGGACGGCCCACAGTGGCAGGACGTGTCGTTCCGGGTGCTCACCGACGACGGCGAGCGGCAAGCCACCAAGTTCTATGTCAACGGCGTAGCACAGACGCGCAAGATCAGAACCAAGTCCGGCTATGAGATACAAGGCACCTTGCAGCACAGGGTCAAGGTGGTGGATGCGGTTTCCGGCGAATGGGTCTGGAAACGGTTCTCCGAGATAGCCGAGGGTGATGTGGTGCCCCTGGCGATGGACTCCCTCACCGGCGAGCCTCGCAAAGTAACACTTCCCCCGTTGGGCGAGTTGTACTGGGCGAGCGAGTGGAATACCCGTGTGCCACAGGAAATGTCGCCTGAGCTTGCCGAACTGGTAGGCTATTTCATGGGCGACGGTTCCCTGCATGCCAAGGGACTACGCTTCTGCGTGTACAAAGAGGACAACGATGTGGCCTACAGGCTCACTTATCTGGTCAAGAGCCTGTTTAATCTGGACACTCACCTGGAGAGCAAGCAGGGCTACACTGAAGTGGCGGTTCACTCGGTGGCGCTCGGCCTCTGGTGGCAAGCCTGCGGATTCAGCAAGCTTGAGCCGAACGAGGGTCACACAGGCAAGGGTTATCTACCCCGCGTGCCGAACGCCGTGCTCTACACGAATAGCCTGAGATGCTACTCCGCGTTCTTGCGGGGCCTGTTTGAGGCCGACGGCACAGTGACCCAAGGGGTGCCTTGTTGGTCTACCGCACAACAGCGGTTCTCCAATCAGGTAAAATCGCTGCTGCTTGCACTCGGCTTCCCAACCACCACCAAGCTCGACACGTCCGGCTGGGGGCAATCCACTTTGTATGTGCTGCGCCTGTTGAACCGATCTTACAATCAAGCCTTCAAGAGTGAAATAGGCTTTATGAGCGCTCGCAAGCAGGAAGCCATCAAGGTAAGCTTGATGAGCCAGGCCGGACGACATGACTTTGTTTATCTCAGCAAGCCGGTGTTGGCAGGCGCGCTGGCGGTGGCCGGCAGTCAAAAGAACGCCCTGTCCTTGTCGCACCGCCGTTATGGTGCTGTTACTCGCAGTAGTTTGAAGAGCCTGTATGCCGAAACTCAAGACCTGAAGCTCGGTAACGCTCTGGACTTCTACTATGACAGAGTGTCGGCCAACGAGGACGGCGGCGAGCAGCTTACCTATGACCTGTCGGTGCCTGAGAATGTCACCTATATAGCCGGTGGCTTTGTGAGCCATAACACCATTGGTTTGGTGATGGATTGCGACACCACCGGCATCGAGCCTGACTTCTCCCTGGTGAAGTTCAAAAAACTGGCCGGCGGCGGCTACTTCAAG
>JBBSIK010000305.1:0-4521 GCA_038232115.1 Chloroflexia bacterium | reverse complement strand
GTAAATGTTCAGAATAAGGATGGAGCAAATCCAGTGCATCCTTTGCCAAGACCCACCCTCTCCCACGAATGGGAGGGGAGAAAGAGAAGTGAGAAATGGGGGACACCCGCCGCCCATCATTGATGGGCACCCGCCCGTCATGGGCCTGCGCCCCTGCACCCCCGTTACACCCAACTCTGAACACTTACGAGATTTCCCCGTACTGTGACGCTAACATGGTAGGGTGAGTCTATGTAACCCTGCTATATTGAATTAGCAGACTTCATGGCTGTGACCCTATGCTCCTGAAGCCTGGCCTACTGCTTGCCGTCGGCATACAGGGCATTCACGGCCTGGAATAGCTGCTCGAACCTATTCAGCGTGCCTGCGTCGATTCTGCTCACAGGCAGCGGGTTGGCCGCCAGGTGCGAGGCCACAGCGTATACATCGTAGCCGCCGGTTTGCCTTAGCTGGATAGAGTTGTCTTTCAGGTACTTCTCTATCCGGCTCTTTATTGTGTCTCCAGCGGGGAGGCTGCCCTCGTCGAGCTGTGTGCCGCCCAACTCCTCTTTGTATGCGCCGTTGAAGAGCTTAAGGTAGAGGTTCGGCGATAGCAGGTCCTCGATGGTGCTGCTCTGTGTAAGCGTAGCGATGGCCGTATTGCTGTCTGTGCTGTTCACATTTGCGGCTTTGGTCGCTCGGAACATGCCGTAGCTGATTACGCACTTCTGCGTCAGTGCATCCTCGCGCTTATGGCTCACCTGCGCGGATTCGTCATCGTTGCCGCCCTTGCCCTTGCCGTTACTGCTGCTGATGCCTTCGAGGATAGCAAGTTCCACTTCGTTGCCACCGAGGAGAGCGAGGAACTCGGAGAGCTTGCTCATGCCGCCCATCGGCACGACTGTGATGTCATCTCTGAGTGCGGTCCGCCTCTGCTTGTCGAGCAGACCTGAGAAATACTTGAGATAGACCAGGTCCGCAGGCCCATCTACGAGCAAGTTATGCTTGCCCGAGAAGAGGTTCTGAGCCAGTTTGTAGCCGAGGGCCGCCTGTAGAGGGTAAGCCGTCCTGCGCTCTGAGTGAGCAACATCGCTGGAGACCACCGAGCCGCCGGAGGGCATGGCCTCTACGGTGCGTACCTGGTACAGACTGTTGGTGGGCACCATGAAAGGCGAGTGGGTCGAGTACAATATCTGGTGGTTGGCCGAGAGGTCCTCTATGTACCGCAGGAAGTCGGCCTGAGCCAGTGCATGGAGGCTAAGACCTGGCTCGTCGAGCAGCAGTATCAGATCGGCATTGGTGCCGAGATGCTGCTTGATACTGTCGAACCAGACGATAAAGCTGAAGAACCAGACGAAGCCCTTGCTGCGCTGGCTAAACGGCACGGACACACGATTGCGCCGGTCGCGAATACGGATGTAGAGGTTGCTACCCACGTTGAAGGGTGGCGCGTCATGTGGGTCTTCCCTGATGTCGAACTCGACATCCAGGTCCTGGTTCTGCTTCCAGTACTCGAACACTTTATCACTGATCGTGTTCGATATAGCTTCCAATTTGGCCTTGACGCTTTCGTAGCCGCTGGCGACCATGAGAGCGCCCAGGTCAATACCGGCCATGCGGAGCAGACTCAGCACCGTCTTGTCCTCGTCAATCACGTTACCCCGCTCGACGCTCTGCTGAAGCTGCGGGAGATTGACCTTGCCGGGCAGCATGTAGTAATCATCGAAGTATAGGAACCGGGGCAGGCGCGGGCCGATAGCTCGCGTCCAGAGCAGATAGGTGAGCACGTTCTGCCACGAATCGGGCACCTTTACGAAAGTGCTTTTCAGATCGTTCAGCAGGGTCTTGCCCTCGGCGGGAAGTGCTGTAGCCTGTTCCAACAAGGAGATCAACTGGCGAATATTATCGGCCTGGCCGACTCTTGTCGCCAGCTCTTCGGGGAGGTTCGCCTCGCTTACCAGGTGCTGTATATAGGGCTGTTCGGCCACGTTGAGGAGCACGGTGGTGGTGCCGTCATACCTGTGCTGGCGGGTGAAGGTGAGTGTGTCGAGCATGCGGAAACCGACGGAGTCATTGATGGTGTCGATCTCCGAGGGTTCGAGGGTGTAGCTAAGCTCGGTAACCACGGCGGGGTTCTTCTCGTGTTCTTTCACATAAGCGTTGAGCCGCTTGCGAGGAAAGTCCTCCACCAGGTTGTACTCTGTCTTCTCCACAGGCCGCGACTTGTGCAAGGCTTGCAGGAACGCAGTCTTGCCTGACTCGTTCTGGCCGACGAGCACAGTGACATGGGGATCGATAGATACCTGTGTGCTGTCCTCGATTGATTTGTATTGCCTGACCTGGGCAGCTGAAAGCAGCATAGCCATCTCCTAGCGTTTTGTTGATAACCGGCGATCATGTGAAATAGGCGGCCATAGTGGATTTTGTCCCCAGTCTGCTGCCCCGAAGCAGGCGCACTTGCAAACACGCCAATGACGGCTTAGTGCATACTATTATATCGCGCCGCGCCCAGCTTTTCGAGCCATTTGCATGGTACCAAAGGGCTAATCCAAGCAATTATAGCCGGAAAGCGGTACTAACTCCAAATGGCTCTGCTGTCGGGGGTCGCAAAGTAGCCCTCGGTAGAGAATCGCGCCCGGCCATCGCAGCTTCAAGACAGGTGTTGTGCAATTCTTTCTTCCCGCACAGCAGCCTCAAGAGTATGCGCCAGGACACCGAGTCGCGTCAGAAGTAGCGGCCTTGCTACAACTTAGCACATGGATTAATACCAGCACGTATTATGCCATTACAGCCAGGGGAATAAGTGGGGAGCAAGTATCGAGGCTACCACGAAACTGCATCCTACAGTAGCCGCATGAATGCCAGCAGTTCCAGCCCCTGCCGAGACTCGACCGAGCGTGAGGGCGTCTCCAGCCGCTCGATGGAGAAATACGGCTCGAAAAGCAGACGCACTTCACCCTCCGATGTCGTGAAGGGTGGGCCTCCGGGTCTGCCGTGCGTGAAGAAGATGGCGATAAACAGGCCACCCGGCTTCAGCAATCGCTGCACCACCTGCACGTACTCACCGCGCCGGGCCGGGTCTATCGCGCAGAAGCAGGTGTGTTCCAGTGCATAATCGAAGCGATGCATATACTCTGACGGCATGGCGAAGATGTCTTGCTGCACGGCATTGACGCGAACATTCGCCCTCTGCGCAGCTAGCGCCATCTCAACCACGGCTCCATACGCGAAATCCACCGCCGTCACATCGAAGCCATGCTGGGCAAAAAGCACCGCATCATGTCCCCTCCCGGCACCCAGCACCAGCATAGATCCCGGTTGCGGGGCATCAGGCTCGCTCAACAGATCCACGAAGGGCGGAGCAGGTGCGCCCAGGTCCCAGGCGAGATTCCCCTCCCGGTAGTGCCTCTCCCAGTACTCCGCCTTGTTCATATTCCCATCAAAAAGCTGCCTTGGCATAGCGCGTAACTCGTAACTCGAAATGCATATCACGTTTCATGTTTCACGTCTCCGCTCACCCCGGTGCCAGCCACAGGCCCATGGACCAGTTGTCGCGGGGGGGTAGCTGGATGCGCCAGACGGCTAACAATCGCACGCCAGGGCCGCCGTCGGGAGAGGACATGCGCCACAGGTCGCACTCGCGGTCCCAACCGAGTTGCACGGCCACCTCGCCAGACTGGTTTGCCACTGCCACTGATGTACAGCCAGGCGATACCCCCTGAGAGCCAAGTTCCGACCCATCATCGGGTCGCTGGCCGTCTATCAGATAGAACCCACCCCCCATAGCGTCTATGCTGTAGATGCCGGGTGCGTACAGGTTGAACTCGACCCCGAACAATATCTGCATGGGGCGTAAACTCGAATTGATGATGCGATAGAGCACCGCGATGTCGGGAGCGCCTGGGCGCAGAGCCGCGCTTTTCGCCATCCGCACTTCAGCGACACGCTTACCCACCCGGATCGAGCCGTCCCTGAGCAGGCCGATGCGTATCTCGCCACCCGTGTCCACCGTCTGGCTCCGATATTCACCATCAACGAAATCGCCGTATTCCTGATGCGTGCCTACCGCGAACTCTTCGGGCCGAGTGCCCAGAGGCAGGAAGTGGTCTATCAACGCGCCGCGCTGCGGGTCCACCAGGTCGAGCACCGAAGCCGGAGAATGGCGGGTGGCGGGGCCTGATGCAGGGGACGATGTGCGCCACTGCCACCGTTGCACCCTGCCGCCCAGCAGCCTGTTGAAGCGGCACAGCGCAGCGCCACTATCTATGGTGGTGCCTCCATCATTCTCCGAGAACTGCCCGGGGCGTGGCATCTCGGCGTCAACCGCACCTTCAGAGTGCCCGTTGCCGTTGCCCCTGCCATTCCCAGCTAGTTCCATAATATATGCGACTCCTTTCCAGCTCCCGGTTCCCGGTTCCCGGCCCCTCAGCCACTCGTCCTACTCCTATTTAGGAGTCAAATACTATTGACACCGCTAATATTCGCCTTTACTATTGAGCTATGGGTACGTGTGCGCTTAACGGTGGTGAGGTGTAGAAGCTC